>NZ_JBYNDP010000002.1:0-90584 GCF_059783535.1 Tateyamaria sp.
GCAACTTCTATGGCTCACCAAAGGGACCAGTCGAGGATGCGATAAACAAAGGGCAGGATGTCCTTTTTGACATCGATTGGCAGGGTGCGCAGCAGATCACCAACTCTGTCCTTGGCCAGCATACATTGTCGATCTTTCTCCTCCCACCTTCGATCGCTGAGCTACGGCGCCGGTTGGAAACACGTGCACAGGACGACGCGGAGACAATTGCCCGCCGCATGCAAAAAAGCTGGGACGAGATAAGCCATTGGGGCGGGTACGACTATGTTTTGGTCAACGATGATCTGGACGAAACTGAAGAGCATCTGAAAACAATCATCACCGCCACGCGCCTGCGTCGATTGCAGCAACCACAGCTGACCGACCATGTGCGCGTCCTTCAAACCGAGTTCGAGGAGTTGCCATGACACTCTATGCATTGGGCAATGATCGCCCGCAGATTGCGCGCGACACATGGGTTGCGCCGGACGCCAATCTGATTGGCAAGGTGATCCTCGAAGAAGGTGCAAGTGTCTGGTTTGGTTGCACTATCCGCGCAGACCACGAGGATATCCGCATCGGCGCGGGCACAAATGTGCAGGAAAATTGCGTCATGCACATAGACGCGGGCTATCCTCTCACTATCGGGCCCGGTTGCACCATTGGTCACAAGGTCATGCTGCATGGATGTGCGATTGGGGAAAATAGCCTGATCGGCATGGGCGCTACGGTCCTGAACGGTGCAAAGATTGGCAAGGACTGCCTTATTGGGGCAGGGGCGCTGATCACGGAGGGTAAGGTAATCCCCGATGGATCATTGGTCATGGGCGTGCCGGGCAAGGTGGTGCGGGAACTGGACGAACAGGCCATCCAAGGTCTGCGCGCTTCTGCGCTTCATTACCAAGAGAACATGCGCAACTTCCGCGAAACGATGAAAGAGGTACAGAGCTGATGCCGCATTGCGAACTCAGCTACTCAAGCGATCTTGATATCGACGCCAAGGCGATCCTGGCAGAGGTTGAAGCCTGCATTCTGCGCCATGATGACGGGGCAGGGGAAACCAAGGGGCGCGCGTATCCGGCATCCGTCTTCCTGCATACCCATCTGAAGGCGTCCGTTGCACTATTGGCCAAGCCTCATCGAAACGCCGCATTTACCGCTGCCTTGCAAAAGGACCTAGTGGATCTGATTGCAGCACATCTGCCGCGTCCCTGTTGGTTGATTGTCGACATCACGTTCAGCTCGCAGACCTATCATACGGAACTTCTGAAATGACCTCGAACTCCAAAGGGTCGCTCGTGCGACCGACGCCGCTGCCGGACAGCGCATCGCGACCCGTTGTGACGCCGCTCAGCCCCTCGGTCGTCTATGCATCTGACACGCCAGACATGCTGGATGCCCAGTATGACGGCGATCTGCATGGCTATACCTATAGCCGTGAAGGCCATCCGAATGCAGATGTCGTGGCACAGGCCATCGACCGCATGGAGGGCGCGCCGCATTTGGGTGTTCTGACTTCGTCGGGTATGGGGGCTGTATCTGCTGTCCTTCTGGGGCTGCTGACGTCAGGAGACCACGTGATTGGCGGTACCCAGCTCTATGGCCGATCGCTGCGCATGATGTCGGAAGACTTGCCACGTTTGGGCATCCAGACGTCGATGGTCGATCCGGGGGATGCAAATGCCGTGCGGGCGGCCCTGCGCCCCGAGACCAAGATGATCCTGGTCGAGGTTGTTTCGAACCCGACCTTGCGTGTTGCGGACGTGTTGGGCCTGTCTGCGTTAGCGAAAGAGGCGGGCGTTTTGTTGGTCATCGACAATACGTTTACCACGCCAAGGGCGTTCAAAGCGTTCGATCATGGCGCAGATATCGTCATACATTCGTTGACCAAGCTTTTGTCTGGTCATTCCGACGTGATGCTGGGCTATGTCGCGGCAAAGGACCAAGTCATCAATGATCGGTTGCGCGTTTTTACCGTCACAGCCGGGATGACGCCCAGCCCCTTTGATTGCTGGTTGGCCGAGCGGGGGCTTCTGAGCTTTGAATTGCGCTATGATCGGGCACAAGCGACAGCAGCGAAGTTGGCCGAGCACCTGGCGGCTTTGCCCGGGGTGAAGCGGGTCATCTATCCGGCCCGTCGTGACCACCCGGACCATGCGCGCGCCGAAGCGCTGCTCAAGGGCCAGTATTGCAACATGGTCAGTTTTGAAATCGACGGCGGGCGCGAGGCGGCCAATGCCTTTGCCCGAGGGGCTGATGGCTTGAACTTTGCCCCGACGCTTGGCGATATTGGAACAACGATCTCGCATCCGGCCTCATCCTCGCACCGGGCGTTGACGGCCGAGAAACGTGCGGAGCTGGGCATGTCCGAGGGGTTCTTCCGCATCTCGGTTGGCCTCGAAGACCCGGATGTGCTGTGCGATGTGTTCACACGCGCAGTCGAGGCTGCACTGGCGTAAGAGGGGGCAAGGCAATGGGGGACGATGTGCTGGGCGCATTGCTTGCGGCATTTCCTTTGCCCACGCTCGCCATTGATGATTCCGAACGGATCGTGGCAGCCAATGTCGAGGCGCTTACACTGATCGGCCAACAGGCGTTGGATCGGAATTACGTGACGATGTTGCGCCAGCCTGCACTGCTTGATGCTGTGGAGGCCACACTGCAAGACGGCAAGGCGCGGACAACGCGCTACCTTGGCAATGATGGTGCACAGGACACAACATTTAGCGTGAGCGTGCGCGCGGTACCGGGTTTGGGACGCGATGGCAGTGGTTTGGCGGTGCTGGTGTTCGAAGACGTCACTCATGTCGAGCAAACCAACCAGATGCGCCGGGATTTCGTCGCAAATGTCAGTCACGAACTCCGCACACCGCTGACCGCACTTATGGGCTTCATCGAAACGCTGCGCGGGCCGGCACGCAATGACGCCGCGGCGGCCGAACGTTTCTTGAACATCATGCAGGATGAAGCAGAGCGTATGAATCGCCTCGTCGGGGACTTGATGTCATTGAACCGGGTAGAGGGCGACGAGCGCGTGCGCCCGACAGACGTTGTTGTCCTGAATGATGTGCTCGATTCGACATTGCGGACCCTGCGGTCGCTTGCGGACGAAGCCGGTGTCACGTTTGAGCGTGAGTTCGGAGATGAAACCGTGCATCTGATCGCGGATGCCGATCAATTGAAGCAAGTATTCACGAATCTGACCGAAAACGCGATCAAATATGGGGGATCAGGCGGGCGCGTCACTGTTCGCGTGAACACCAGCGCTCGGGAACCGGCCCTGCGCGCACCGGGGGTGCGGGTCCAGGTTCTGGACTATGGACCTGGCATTGATCCCGTGCATCTGCCGCGCATTACAGAGCGGTTTTACAGGGCGGATGATCATCGGAGCCGTGCGCTTGGTGGTACTGGCCTGGGCCTTGCCATCGTCAAGCATATCATCAATCGCCATCGGGGCCGGTTGCGGGTTGAAAGCACGTTAGGCGAGGGCGCAACCTTTACAGTCATTCTGCCGGTACAAAAAAGTTTCGGATGACGCGGCGGCAAACTGCCTGCTGTCATAAAACTGTTACGCAGTTGTCACAAAAGGATTGCGAGCGGTGCCTAGACGGGCGCCAAGATCCTCATGGGGGGGATCATTAAGAAAATGCTCAGACAGGAGACATTCATGTCCTTTGTGAAACTCACCACGTCGGCGCTGGCCCTCTCGGCCATGGCTGCAACGACCGCAGTAGCGCGCGACCAGGTTCAGGTTGCCGGTTCGTCCACCGTTCTGCCCTACGCTTCGATTGTTGCCGAAGCCTTTGGCGAAAACTTCGACTTCCCAACACCTGTTGTGGAATCGGGTGGTTCCTCCGCTGGCCTCAAGCGTTTCTGCCAAGGTGTCGGCACCGAGCACACAGACATCGCGAACGCATCGCGCGCCATCCGCGACAAGGAAATCAAAGCCTGCGCTGACAACGGTGTGACTGACATCATCGAAGTCCGGATTGGCTATGACGGCATCGTATTTGCCTCGCAAATCCAGGGTCCAGATTACTCTGCGTTCACACCATCCGACATTTTCAACGCGCTGGCCCCCAAGGTCATGGTAGATGGTGCGCTGGTCGATAACCCGCACACGCAATGGTCCGATTTTAACGCCGACCTGCCCGCAGCTGACATCCTTGCCTTCATCCCCGGCACCAAGCACGGGACACGTGAAGTGTTCGAGGAGAAGGTAATTGCAGCTGGCTGTGAAGCCACGGGTGCCATGGAAGCGATGATCGCTGGCGGCATGTCCGAGGACGATGCAGAAGACGCCTGCCTGAGCGTGCGCACGGACGGCCGTTCCGTCGATATCGACGGCGACTACACCGAAACGCTGGCATCCATCGATGCCAACACAAACGCCATCGGCGTGTTCGGTCTGGCATTCTACGAAAACAACACCGACAAGCTGAAAGTGGCCACAATGTCGGGCGTTGAGCCAACAACCGAAAGCATCGCCAAGGGTGAGTATCCCGTGTCGCGTCCTCTGTACTTCTACATCAAGAAGGCCCACATCGGCGTCATCCCCGGCCTGAAAGAATACGCGCAGTTCTTTGTGGCTGACGAGGTCGCTGGCCCTGATGGTCCGCTGGCAGCTTACGGTTTGGTATCCGATCCAGAACTGGCCGACACGCAGCAAATGATCTCTGATGAACAAACAATGGGCAGCGGCTCGTAAGCTGAGCGATTGTTGAGAACTGCCATAACAAAAGATCGGGCGGCGATGGACTGCCGCCCGGTTTCTGCTGACAAGACCGCGAAAGTGCGGCTTTCGTTTTTGGGGGACAAATGCCTATTCTCTGGCTCGCGCTGATCGTTCTGGCGATCTCGGCGGTTGGGTTCTTCATGGGGCGCCAGCGTGCTTTGGCAAGCGCCGGTGGCGACAGTCGAAACCTTCACTCGCTGCCGATTTACTATGGCTCCAACGCTCTCATGAAATCGGTTGTTCCGGCCTTCGGGCTGATGATCCTCTGGTTGCTCGGGCAGTCCCTGTTCATTGACAGTCGTATCGTTCAGATGATCCCCGACAGCGAAATCGCGGAAGGATCGAATGTCGGTCTTGTTATGTCCGATGTTCGCCGCACCGCAGACGGGCTTTCAAACGCTGTAGGCGCAGGTTTGCTGGATGAAGACACGGCACGGAATGCTGACGCCAATCTCGAAGACGTTGTGCAGGTGCTGAAAGATGCGGGTCAGGTCGTAACTGGTCAGATCACGCAAACAGTGTTGCAGGCTTCGCAAGCCTACCGCGCGATGAGCCAGACATCGAACCTGCTGATGACAATCGCTGTGTTGCTTGTCGCTGCTGCTGGTGCTGCTTGGGGGACAATGGAAAGTGGCAAGTCCTTTCGAGCCCGAAACACGGTTGAACAGGGTATCCTGGCACTTCTGATCGCGGCCGCTTCGGTCGCAATCCTCACGACAATCGGGATCATTCTTTCGCTGATCTTCAACACGATTGAATTCTTCAGGCTGTACCCGGCAGCCGATTTCTTCTTTCTGCTCGAATGGGCACCCAGCTTCTCTGGCCGTGGGGGCGCATCGAGCCTTGGGATTCTGCCCCTGCTATGGGGCACGCTGTATATTTCACTGGTCGCTTTGTTGGTGGCTGTGCCCATTGGCCTTTTCGCAGCCATCTATCTTTCGGAATACGCGGGTCCAAAGATGCGCAGCATTGCCAAGCCGCTGCTTGAGATCCTCGCCGGGATCCCGACAATCGTTTACGGCCTGTTCGCGTTGCTGACGATCGGGCCAATCCTGCTGTCTGTCTTTGGTGATGATGGCTTGGGTTGGATGCAGGGGCAGCGCGCCGTCCTGACGGCAGGCCTTGCCATGGGTATCATGTTGATACCGTTCGTCAGCTCGTTGTCTGATGACATCATCAACGCGGTTCCACAGGCGATGCGCGACGGGTCCTATGGCCTTGGCGCAACCAAATCCGAAACAATCAAACAGGTGGTCCTGCCTGCAGCCTTGCCAGGCATTGTGGGTGCGATCCTGTTGGCAGCAAGCCGTGCGATTGGCGAGACCATGATCGTCGTGCTTGGGGCAGGGGCCGCAGCCCGGCTCAGCCTCAACCCATTTGAAGCGATGACAACCGTGACGGCCAAGATCGTGTCGCAGCTGACCGGAGACAGTGACTTTGCTTCACCGGAGGCGCTTGTTGCTTTCGCCCTTGGAATGACCCTTTTCATCATGACGCTCGGGCTGAACGTCTTTGCCCTCTACATCGTGCGCAAATACCGGGAGCAATATGAGTAATGACTGATGCAGCCATGACACCCGAAAATGCGCGTCCGGCGAAGTCCTTGGCGCATGAAGACGCCCGAACAAAGAAACGGAATGCGGCAGAGCGTCGGTTCCGCGCATATGGCATTGGCGCAATCTGCACGGGCATGTTCTTTTTGATTGCTCTTCTTGCTGCAATCCTGAGTTCCGGCTTGCCAGCCTTCCGTCAGGCCGTAGTGGAAGTGCCGTTCACGCTGACGCAGGAACAATATGACACCGCCGAAAAGGCTTTGCTGAAGACTGGTATATATACGGACTACTTCGTTACGTCCCTGACCGAGACTATGGATGGCGAAGGCGTCGAAATTGAGTTCGATGAAAAGGCCATTGAACGTCTTTTGGGTAAGGTGGGCGGTGATCTGCGTGCCTTCTACCGCGCCAATGAAGATCAACTGGGCACGCCCATCTCATTTGAACTGGCGGCGGCATCTCGTGTTGATCGCTATCTTAAAGGTACGTTCGAACGCGATGACCTACAAAGCGGCAACCGTTTCTTCATGCCCGAGGACTTCGATTTGATCGATGCCATGCAAGAAGCAGGGTTGATCAAACAAGTCTTCAACTGGAATTTCCTGACCGGTGTTGACACGGGCGTCGACAATCCCGGGGGGGCTGGCATCGGTGCTTCGGTGCTGGGTTCATTCTTCATGATGCTGGTCGTGCTGGTACTCAGCCTGCCGATTGGCGTGGCCGCATCGATTTATCTGGAAGAGTTCGCGCCCAAGAACAGGTTCACAGACTTCATCGAAGTCAACATTTCCAACTTGGCCGCTGTGCCTTCGATCGTGTTCGGGATTTTGGGTCTTGCTGTGTTCATTCAGTTTGCACATCTGCCGCAATCGGCGCCGCTGGTTGGTGGCTTGGTGCTGACGCTGATGACACTGCCGACGATCATCATTTCGACCCGTGCATCGCTCAAGGCCGTGCCTCCGTCGATCCGCGATGCGGCACTGGGGGTAGGGGCCTCCAAAATGCAGGCAGTGTTTCATCACGTTCTGCCACTGGCCGCGCCGGGCATTCTGACAGGTACCATCATTGGCCTGGCGCAAGCCCTTGGTGAAACTGCGCCGCTGCTGCTGATTGGCATGGTGGGGTTTGTTGCACGCTACCCGGGCACATTTGTCGATGGGTTCATCGAGCCGAACTCGGCCGTACCGGCACAAATCTACAACTGGGCCGCACGCTCAGACGCGGTCTTTACCGAGAAAGCGTGGGGCGGCATCATCGTGCTGTTGCTGTTCCTGATCACCATGAACACCATCGCCGTTATCCTGCGGCGCCGGTTTGAACGCCGCTGGTAGGGGGCCGCCATGAACGACATGAGAATTCTGGAGAGAGACGTGGACACAAACGACGTCAAGATCGCGGCCAAAGGTGTGCAGGTCTACTATGGAGACAATCACGCCATCAAGGACGTGGATGTCGAAATTGATGACAAGACGGTGACCGCATTCATCGGACCGTCAGGCTGTGGGAAGTCAACATTTCTTCGCTGTATCAACAGGATGAATGACACAATTGATGTTTGTCGTGTGGTAGGGGATATCCAGATCGACGGCGAAGACATCTATGACCCAAAGGTTGATCCGGTGCAGTTGCGCGCCAAAGTGGGTATGGTTTTTCAAAAGCCGAACCCATTCCCGAAGTCTATCTATGACAACGTAGCCTATGGTCCCCGCATCCACGGCCTTGCCAAGAACAAGGCGGAACTGGACGAGCTGGTTGAGAAATCTCTGCGCCGGGGCGCAATCTGGGATGAAGTGAAAGACCGTTTGGATGCGCCCGGAACCGGGCTGTCCGGTGGTCAGCAGCAGCGGCTGTGCATCGCGCGTGCCGTTGCAACGGAACCTGAGGTTTTGCTGATGGACGAGCCGTGCTCGGCGCTTGATCCCATTGCAACCGCTCAGGTCGAAGAACTGATCGACGAGTTGCGCCAAAGCTATTCCGTGGTGATTGTCACCCACTCGATGCAACAGGCTGCGCGGGTCAGCCAGAAGACGGCATTTTTCCACCTCGGCAATCTTGTTGAATACGGTGAGACGGGCCAGATCTTTACCAATCCGGTCGATCCAAGGACCGAAAGCTATATCACTGGCCGCATCGGCTAAGGAGCAGATTCATGCAAGACCAACACATCGCATCGGCCTTTGACCGAGACCTTGAAGCGATCCAGGCACAGATCATGAAGATGGGTGGCCTGGTTGAAAACGCAATTCTTGAGGCGGCCATCAGCCTTGAAACCCGTGATGAAGAGCGGGCGGAACAGGTTCGCAAGGGCGACAAGGCCATTGATGAGCTGGAAGAGTTGATCAACGAGGAGGCCGCGCGCGTGATTGCGCTGCGCGCGCCAACTGCCATCGACCTACGTCTTCTTCTGTCTGTGATCAAGGTGAGCGCCAACCTGGAACGCATTGGAGATTATGCAAAAAACATGGGCAAACGCACGAGTGTTTTGTCCCAAATGGCACCGGTGAATGACAGTGCCGGTGCGCTGCGTCGCATGGCAAAAGAAGTTGAACGCATGCTCAAGGATGCATTGGACTCGTACGTTGCGCGTGATGCAGAGCTGGCGCAGGACGTGATTGATCGCGACGCCGAAGTCGATCAGATGTACAACGCATTGTTCCGCGAATTCCTGACCTTCATGATGGAGGATCCGCGCAACATTACGGCGTGTATGCATCTGCATTTCATCGCGAAGAACATTGAACGCATGGGTGACCATGTAACGTCGATTGCCGAACAGGTTGTGTATCTGGTGACCGGATCGACCCCGGAAGAAAACCGGCAGAAGGCCGACAAAACATCCATTCAGGCTTAGGAGACAAGGCATATGTCCGTCGATCAGCCCCGAGTTCTGGTTGTCGAAGATGAACCCGCACAACGTGAGGTGCTGGCATACAATCTGGAGGCCGAAGGATTTGCCGTAAGCCGCGCCCAGAACGGTGAAGAAGCGCTGTTGCTCGTGGAAGAGGATTTGCCTGACATCATCGTGTTGGATTGGATGATGCCGAACCTGTCAGGGATTGAAGTCTGCCGCAGGCTAAAGATCAAACCTGAGACACGCAGTATTCCCGTGATCATGTTGTCTGCCAGGTCCGAAGAGGTCGACAAGGTACGTGGGTTGGAAACCGGTGCCGATGATTATGTGGTCAAACCATATTCAGTGATCGAACTTATGGCGCGCGTGCGCAGTCAGCTGCGCCGTGTTCGACCTGCGACGGTTGGTCAAAGACTGGAATTTGATGACATCGTTCTGGACGCAGAAAGTCACAAGGTCACGCGCGGTCGCGACGAGCTGAAGTTAGGTCCGACAGAGTTCCGGTTGCTCAGCACGTTCATGGAAAAACCGGGACGGGTGTGGAGCCGGGAGCAATTGCTAGACCGGGTGTGGGGTCGCGATATCTACGTGGATACAAGGACGGTTGACGTGCACATTGGTCGTCTGCGCAAGGCGCTTACGTGCTTTGGCGGAGCGGATCCTGTGCGCACGGTTCGAGGGGCTGGATACGCACTGGGGTGAAGGTGAGCTACGATACATAGTTCATTGATATTTAATATCTAAAACTCATCGGGCTGCCCAAAATGAGTTTGGGCTTGATGTCCGGCGAGATGTCAGCTGTTGCCGGCCACAATAGGTCCGCAAACAATCACGCTCGCGGACCTACCAATCTGACCTCACAATGATCCAGCGTCAGCTAAGGGCTTGGAATTCCACGCGGCGGTTTTCGTCGGCACGGGTATCTTCGGTGTTGCGCGGAAAGCGTTCACCAAGCCCTAAAGTGGTCAGGCGATTGCTCTGAATGCCACAACTCGCGGTCAGGTACCTGCCAACCTCTTCAGCCCTCAGGCGCGATAAACGTTCGTTGTATGCATCCGATCCGGCAGAATCTGTGTGACCAACAATTTGGAATACTTTGATGTCGCTGTCGCGCATCACGACGCACATTTCATCCAGGATAGGGGTTTGGTCTGCCCCAATCGCGGCGCTATCAAAGGCAAAATTGATAAAGAGATTCACCTGCAATTCGTCCGCAAGCTTGCCGTATGTTGCCACCGATGGGTTTGCAGACGCGATCTGGGGCGCATTCTCCGCATTGGGTGCAGTTGGCGGATTTAAACCTGTAATCGACGTCGTTTGCGTACCGTCCAACGGTGCAGGTGTCAGAGGTTGAAGTTCGGTTGAGGCTTGGGGCGCGCCCAATGTTGGGCTATCGACCTGCGCTTCGACATCCAGATCGTCCACAGTCATCAAAGTAAGGTTCCGCGTCGGGCCATTCTTCCCCGCACTGCTGAAAGCGTCACGCTGTGCTTGAAAGCGTTGCATGATGTCGTTTGGGTCGATCGATTGGGCTATTAGGGGCCCAGTCAAACAAAGAAGCGCCGCTGCCGCGGCAGAGATTGTGCGCATAGTATCACCAAAAAGAAAATCGTTAGGGTATACTCTCAGAATACTGTAGCATTGGGAAAAATTCAACGTTTTGCCGGCTTCGGTTTTTTAAAATGTACAGACCAGAATTGCTCCTATTTTGGGCAAAACCTGACACTGTTGCGGAGCGCTCTTGAGATCGGCCCCGACACTTGCGCCGTTGCGCATCACGGGTGCGGGCTTCACGCACAAAGGACTGGTGCGAGATCGAAACGAAGACGCGATACTGATCGATCCCAATGGAGAACTGTGGGCGGTGGCTGACGGAATGGGAGGCCATGGCCACGGCGATGTCGCCGCAGATATGGTGATCGACGGCCTGGCGACATTGACCCGTACAGATGATCCAGAGGTGAGTCTGGTCGAAATACTTCAGCGCAGCAATAAGGCAGTTTTTGCGGCAGCCGACGGTACGGTCATGGGAGCGACGGTCGTTGCCGCGTTTATGGACGCAAACGTCGCTTATTGCGCCTGGGTCGGAGATAGCCGGATTTACTTGTGGCGGCGGGGTCAGTTGAAGCAGATGACCAAGGATCACAGCCACATCCAGGAACTGATTGATCAGGGTGTCCTGAGCAAAGAGGCAGAACGGTTGCACCCTGAGCGGAATGTGGTTACCCGCGCCATTGGCGCGGAGCCAGAGGTTGAAGTCGATACATTTGTCTTGCCGTTGCAGTCTGCAGACAGGCTGGTGCTGTGCAGTGACGGCTTAAGCGGTGCTGTGGAAGATGCGAGATTTGCGGACATAATGGTGCTGAACAGGCCAGACAACGCCACAGCAGCCCGATTGTTGCAGGCGGCACTGGACGCGGGAGCGCCAGACAATGTGTCGGTTATTGTTGTGACAGCAACAGAAGGGTAGGGCGCGTGCAGGCGAACTTGGTTGCAGCGACAATAATTGCCATTGGTTTGGTCATGGGCGCAGTGGCTTTCGCGCTAGTCGGTGCGGTTTTGCAGGTCGAAGACGGTGGCGCGCTCGTGCGGTTGAACCGAGCAACCGTTGAAGTGCGTGAACTGCGCCGTACCCTTGAAGTGCAGGAGATAGAGATTGAAACGGCCAAGCGTCAAATCGAAGAACTGCGCAAAGCCTTGGCTGAGGCGCGCGAAGCGGCCAATCGTGCACCTGCGGTTGTCAATTCTCCCACCAATTTGCGTGGTTTCGACCAGATCGGCGAGCATTCCGAAACCAAGGATATGACCGAACAGATGATCCTTGCCGACGAACGGTTTAACAAGAACATCTCGCAGCCTCGCAACAGGATCATGCGCGAGGTCCTTGGCAATCCTCGTCAAACCTATGGCGTGAATTGCCAGAGTGTTACCAATCCTAGTCTGCGCGCCTTGTTGGAAACCCGGCAAGTCGGTCCAATCAGAGTCACCATGATCCGCCCGGCATTGGATTCTCTGGAACGTATCTTGAAGCGCTTAGAAGAGCAGGAACCGGATATCCATGCTGCAATTGGCACGGCTGGGGCGCTGTGTGCGCGTCTGATCCGGGGATCGAGCACTGGCATCTCCAACCATTCCTGGGGAACAGCAATCGACCTCAAACTTGAAGGACGCCTCGATGGATTTGGTGATGGATCCACACAGTTCGGGCTGCTTTTGATTGCCGAGCTTTTCAACGAAGAAGGCTGGTACTGGGGCGCGACATATTCACGAGAAGACAGTATGCATTTCGAAGTCGGCGTGGAGACATTACGCAAGTGGGCCGCCGAAGGGTTGCTATGACGGCGCTGGAGGAAGAGGCCGCTGCGTTCCGACAGTTTGTCGATGGCCTTGGTCCGAAAGACACACGCGATGTGCCGCGCCTTGTGGATGAGCTTGCGGTCCGTTTGAGGAGGTTTTCACAACGTGCGGAACGGGCAGGTGAACCGACGGTGACCTTGCGACCGGCCCGGATGGCACTGGCCGTTTTCGCTGACCACAGGGTTAGGGCCTTGCCGAAGACGGATCTAACCAAGTGGGGGGCCCTGGCACAGCAGACCATCTTTGAGGGACGAGATGTCAGCGAAGCAGATTTGCGGGAGTTTCGGCGCATCGCACTGGACCAAAATTATCCCGCACTTGAAGCGCTTTTGACCCACGTGCTTTCAACAGTCCGAGGCCAGTCCAGACCGAAGGCAGCGCGAGTTCGCATCGTACCGATCCTTTCGGTTTTACTTGTAACCTCAGTGATTGGGATGGCGGCCTATCTGGCATGGCTGGAGCAAAGGTTTCACACGCAAGTCTATACAGCGTATTCGGAATTTCAGAGCGCCCTTGAGTTGGAGAAAACGCGGGAGAGCGCCGCTATTCTTTCGCGCCTTGGCGCGCTGTCCAGCGATCTCAAAAACGTAGAAGCAGCGATCGCCCAAGCGCCTTTGCGCAACTTGCTGACCTTGCCGTTTGCTGATGCAAAGGGGGGCGCCGAGTCCTCCTATCGCCAAGCGGCAGCGCAAGCGATCGGTCCGCTTTTGGCGGATGCGATAGAGTTTGCGTTGGCAACTGAAGGACAAGGACTGACGTTGTATGACAGTTTGCGCGCCTATGGCATCCTGATCGGGCAAACTGAGTGGGAACCGACCTTTCTGATTGGATGGGCAAAAGCGCGGGAAGAGGCACTGGGGCTCACTGGTTTTTCAGAACATATTGCATCGCTGACCGGTCCGATTGAGGGGCTTGTACCGGCTGAGCCAGTCCTCTTGGAGCAGGCTCGCAACATCGCCACGGAGACGGATGAGGTTGATCGGGCCTGGCTGGAGATGATCCGCTCGCCCGATGTGTTATCCCTGGCGTCCTGGGCGGCGTCGGAGGCCCTGCCTAACCTTTCGGATGTGGCGATCCGGCGCAGCGGCGCTCTGTTGGAGATTCCTGGCTTATACACTCGGGCGGGATGGGACCGGGCGCAAACCATCTCGGCGGGCGTCGCGGTTACAAAAAGCAGGCAAGTGACGGAAGTCTTATTTGGTCGCTCGTTGCCGCGACAGAACGGCACTGTCGACCTGGTGATGGAACGACTGCAGACGGAAACGATTGAAGCCTGGACGAAATGGCTCGCCGATCTGCGGGTGCGACCGTTTGATGACCCTGATCGCGCGATCATTGTTTCCGGGACACTTTCACAGGCCAACTCGCCCTTGTCTGCTTTGTTTGAGGAGATCTGGACAGAGATTGGAGGGCGGGATCGCAGTCGCCCACGACCTTTCCAGACCGAAATTGCGCGTAGTTTCGGACCGGCAATTCAATATGTCGAACAGGGGCGGATGGAGGAGATCGCAGCGCTGTTCGCCGCCGTAAACGTTGCGCTAGTGACGCGCGCGCAAGATGCGGCGCGGGGGGATCACGCCATCCTTGCTGTGGCCGAGCGGGCGCGCTCAATTCAGTCTTTGCGTGCCGCGCCTCGGCTTGTTGTGCAATTGGTCGAGGATACCCTTGCACAAATCAGTGCGCCTGTGGTCGCAGATGATACGCCAATCTCCAGACAATGGGCTCGGATTCAAGCAGCGTGTCAGGCAGAGTTGGAGGGCCGTTATCCATTTGGAGATGGTGCTGCAGTGCCGGTAGCAACTACGATCAACTTTTTTGGTCAGCAAGGCCTGCTTCCGCAGTTCTTTGCGCAATATGCCCGTCCCAATCTGGAGACTGAGGATGGACCTTGGCGCTGGAAAACCGAAGCGCGCTTTGCTGGGCTTTCGCCTGAGAGTGCAACGTTTCTCGAACATAGTATGGCAATCAGCAACGGGATGTTCGGCGGCAAAGGTTTAGGGGCAGAAATGTTGCTTGCTACATTGGCTGAGCGGGGACAGGCCAGTATTCGGCTTGGTGGACAGACGACGTCATTGCGTGCGTCTGGCGCTGCCAGTCGTCTAGAGTGGCCTGGTCCGGTGGCTGAACAGGGTGTGGCGGTGCAATTCAACGGTGGTGCAGAAAGCGGTTCGCTGTCACATCCCGGCGCCTGGGGGATGCACAGGATGTTAGATGGCGTGCGGGTCAGACCGCGTGACGAGGGGCAGCGCTTTCTGGTCGATCTGAGGGATGAGACTGGACGAATTTTTCTGGAAATACAGTTTGAAGAGCCAGTCAATCCGGTCTCGATCCGGCCGCTGATGGCGGACTTTGCCTGTCCGTCTCAGCTGTGAAGACGAAGCAAAAATTTTGCTGTATGTTACTGGTATTGTAGTGGGCGGTTTCGCCAATTTAATTTGAGTTGATCTGATTGCGAGAGGCATTTCATGGCCGAAGGACGCGCGTTTAGGCTGAGTGGACCGTTGGACCCGGAAACACTTTTGTTTTCGCAGATGACGGGGCGCGATGCCGTCAGTGACTGCTATCGCTTCGTGGTCGAAATGCTCAGCGATGATCCGGCTTTGCCCGTTGACGACGTACTGGGCCAACCGATGAACATCGAAATTGGACTGGGTGACGATGATCCAGTCTATTTGGGTGGCTACGTGTCGGAGTTTTCACTGACCAAGCTTGAAGGTGTGGACGCGCATTATTCGGCTACATTGCGCCCGTGGCTCTGGTTTCTGTCTCAATCGACTGACAACCGGATTTTTCAGAACTTGAGCATTGTTGAAATTCTTGAAGAAGTCTTCGGGGCCTACTCCGTTGCCAAGTTTGAGAACCGCTTGGAGGCGACCTACGATCCGATCCCTTATTGCGTGCAATACGGGGAAAGCGACCTCGACTTCGTTATGCGGTGGATGGAGCACGAGGGCATCTTTTTCTTTTTTGAGTACGGTGATGCGGATCAGACCCTGATTTTGGCGGATACCTTGTCGGCTTTGGTGCCGGGGACAGGGCACGAGAGCATTCGCTATTACCCCGACCTGTCACCTGCGGTTGAAGACACACAAGGGATGACCGAGTTTTCCTGGATCGCCCGCGTGACGACCGGCGAGGTTGCCCAGACAGACTACGATTTCACAAAACCATCCGCAGATTTGATGTCAAAAAGCACCAATCCTGGCCTGAATGATTTGGGTGATTTGGAACGCTATCATTACCCCGGTAACTACGACGAACTCTCACGTGGTGACCATCTTTCGCTCCTGCGTATGCAGGAGTTGAAATCGCCAGTGGCCCGAGCCAAGGCGGTTGCGACCGTGATCGGCGTAAACTCTGGAATGATCTTTGATTTGGAAGATTTTCCACGTGAGGGCGATGCCACGGAATACGCGGTGTTGTCTGCGGATTATACGCTTTGGGATGGTCAGTACGGGGCAGGAGAACAGAACGTCGAAGAAGGTTATGTCGTCAATTTCCAATTAACGCCGACAACTGAGGAATACAGCCCACCGCGCCGAACCCCGAAGCCGGTCATGCGAGGTCCACAGACCGCAGTGGTTGTTGGTCCGTCGGGGGAAGAGATTTTCACCGATGAGTATGCCCGCGTGAAAGTCCAGTTTCATTGGGATCGCCTGGGTGGGTCAGACGAGAATTCATCCTGCTTCGTACGGGTGTCATCCGTCTGGGCAGGGTCCGGCTATGGTTTTATTCAGATTCCGCGGATCGGGCAGGAAGTCATCGTTGATTTCATTGAAGGCGACCCGGACCAACCGATCATCACAGGCCGGGTCTATAACGCGTCGCAAATGCCGCCCTATGCGTTGCCAGGAAACGCCACGCAGTCGGGCTGGAAATCCGACAGTTCGCTTGGTGGCGGCGGGTTCAATGAACTGCGGTTTGAAGACAAGGCAGGGTCGGAAGAGGTCTACTTCCAAGCGCAGAAAGACCACAACGAACTGATCAAGAACGATGAAGGTCGGGATATCGGGCACAATTTCCGCGAAGAGATCGGGAATGATTCCTTCCAGAAAGTTGGCAACGATGCGCGGCAGGAGATTGTGCATGATCGGGCGGAGTTGGTTGGCAATGACAAGTCTACCGGCATCGGAAACAACCGCACCGTTCAGATTGGGGCAAATGATCACGAGACCGTAGGAGACAATCGAACGCTACATGTTGGAGGGAATGAGACGATCACGGTCGATGGCGACAGCGATGAACAGATCATGCAAGGGCACTCGCAGTATGTTCTGATTGATCAGAAGATCACTGTCGGTGGTTTGCGGAACATCAAAGTGGGAGGCATGGAAAGCCGCGCGGTTGGAGCGTGGCAGTCTAATACCGTTGCGGGCTACCGGTCCGTTACGGTGGGGGCCTACCAAAAGCACGGGGTTTCAGGAGATGACAGCTGGCAAATCAATGGCGGTCAATCCGTCAGCATCGGCAAATCGCAAGAAATAAAAGTTAAAGCCGACCAGAGTTTCTGGGTCGAAGGTGAAGGCACGTATATGGTCACCGGCAAGTGTTTCCACAGTGCTGAGGACGACGCCGCGTTTCGATCTAACAAGAACCTACTTTTGGAAGCCGCTGATGACAGCATCACCCTGAAAGTCGGAAAATCTGAGGTTATCCTCAAGAAGGATGGCACCATCTCCATTGAGGGCAAAGACATCACCCTGGATGCGTCCGGTAAGGTAAACATCAAGGCGGGCGGCGAAATCACGTTGAAAGGCAGCAAGATCAATCAGAACTGATGTCAGACAAGACCTGAGCCAACGGGGTCGGGGGTGTCGATGATGTCCAGGCTGCCTCTGGCACGTCCGGCATCTCAGCGTCGAATTCCAACATCGGCAGCACCCCCAACAATTCATCCGCATCCCGCGCACCGGATGTTGCGCTTTGAGCAATAGAAGTCAGGTCCTTGCAGCGGGCCTCGGCCTCTTGGAAACTTTCATCCATGAAAGGGACCATGACTGCGAGTGGGAAGAAGCGCCCCGGGGCATCGAAACTGGGTAGAATGAGCGCAAGCCACATCTGGTTTTCGAAGCGAAGGCTTGCTCGCAATCCATCCTCAGGCAGATCTGCAGTTGCGAGTTTTGCAAGCAATTGGTCCAACGCCCGTTTGACGCCTGGCTTCAGCCCACGTGATACAAAGTCTCCGTGCCGTGGCAGTTTGCCGTAAAAACCGGTCAAAAGGACTCAGGGCATTTGAATCCGGAGAAAACCTTCAAATCAAAGGGGTTTTCTACGGAATTGGCTTGAAGCTGGAAGCTGGCTGTATAGCCACCGCGCGAAAGGTTGAGGTTGAACACCTCTGGCAAACTACTGGGTGAAAGACCGCCTTCACTGAACAAACGTAAAATTGCCCACGCACCGGTTTGCGTTTGTACAACCTCCACGCCGGTATCAAGAGGTGCAAATGACAGCGTTATCAAGTTGCTGCCATTTGGCCCCGGCCATGTGAGAGGCTGGGCGGCCGCCGCGGCGTGGGCGTATGTCAGCAGTTGACCATCAACATTAAGCGAGACACGAGCCGCGTTTGCCGACAAATCCTGAGGCACAAGGACAAAGCCGATCACCGGGCCAGCCCCACCAGGAAACAGAGCATCGCGAATGGCCCGCGCATTTTCAAAGGGAGCGAGCGCCTCGTCGCTGAGGCCAAAGTCGGCTTGCCACTGCCAGGGACGGTTGCTCGTGTTCACAAAGTCACTCAGTTCGTTTTCGATGAAGCCATCGATCAAGCCGCCTGCGCCAAACAGTCTGGCAAAATCGAGGATGTTCACGTCAATTCCGCTCGATCGGTCAAACGGATATCGGCCACGCGTGGCTTTTTGACAAAAGGGCAATACATCAGCGCGCCAGCTCGCATTCAGTTGCGCAACAATTCCGTCGCGACTGACGGCAGTGGCATCCGCCGCGATCCCCGCAATCCAGTCGTCGACCGGGTCAGGCAAAATACGTGCTTCGTTGGCAACCGCACCGGTCAACACAGACAGACCACCGGATCGGGCCAATGCTTGTTCCGGTTGCGGGCTTGCAGCGATGACTTGAATTTCGTTTGACAGCGCCTGTAGCGCGGCGATCGTGTCGCCGACAAGCGGTGGATTGCCGTCCACTTCCTTTACGGTGGCTTTCAATGGGGCGAAATGGTCTGCAACCGGACGCCCTTCCAGCGCTTCAGCCAGCGCGGCATCGGTGCTGATGCCTGAAGCGGCGAGACGTGCATCGTCGGTCAGCCGCGCCACACCAGAGATCCTTTTGCGCGCGAGCGCCAACAGACCGGAACCAGATGTGACGTCAATGACTTGCCCGTCATCTCGGGGATCAGTCAGATCCGTTTCGAGAACCACGGCTGTCAAAAAACGCTGGAGCGCGCTGTCGGATCCCGCAAGATCCTTGAGATTGGTACGAGCACGTTCCAGATCGGTAATCGGGCTCACCCGAATGTCACGTAAAAGCCCGTCCCAAGCTTCGATGTAATCGTCGAAGTAGAGCTTTGTTACATCCGCTTCGATGCTGCGTTCCGACGCGCCCGCGCTTTCGGGACAACCGCCTGCAAAGACACTGCGGTCGAGCGCCGCCTGAACGGCCACGGCACCGACGCGCGGGGCAACAACGGTGTGAAATCCGTCATAGGTGAAGGCACCGGGAATTCCGACGCGCAATGTTTTCTCGGACAATCGAGTGAAGACCTGCTGTCCGTTCGGACCCATATGCTCTGCCGGAATCCAAGGGGGCAGCCCGGCAACGTCTGGGTCATTCATCAAGGTCGCATATGCGCGTTTGCTGATTGGAATGGTGCAAACAATCTCCAACGCCTTGTTGACCAGTTGCGGGTCCGGGTCAGGCCGTTCCGTTTGGGTCTGCATGATGGCGATGGCGGCCAGTTGGTGTTGGGCTGCTTCCGGACCTGCGAAAGGATCCAGAGGTGCATATTGTGGCAGTTCCTCTTGCCACCAAGTAGTGACGAAATCGGCATCAAAGGGCGCGAGCCCAGTCATCATCTGGTAGGTCTTGAGCGCGCCCAACAAGTATTCAGGGTCGCGGATTTGACGCCACATCGTTGCTTCGAGCAGGGCAACCATCCGTGGCGTGAGAATGTGATCAAGAGCCCGTTCATAGGCGATGTTTTGGGCAAGTTCACGGTCTTCTTGTGCGCTGGGGCCGATAGACGACAGGAGTCCCGCAGTTCTCACAGTGTTGGCCCGGGCCACTTCGCTGACCGCATCAAGGGCGATGTTAAGATCAAGCGGATCGGTTGGCGCCTGTCGGGAGGCAACGTTCGAAAGGCGTGGTCCTAAAGCCTTGAGGTTATCCTCATAGGCCCCAATAGCACGGGATTGTTGAACGTAAGAGGTTACAAAAAGCCCAATCGCGACGAGAGTCACAAATGAGGCTGCCCCGAGAGTTCCCCGCCAGAGCCAACGATGACGGGCCACGGATTTGGCATCGAATGTGCCCAATCCGGCTTCTGGAAAGATCAAGTCCGTCATCAAGTCCCGCAAGAAGAATGACCGTTTGTCTCCATGACGACGAGGCGCGGTTTGGGTCGCTGGCATCCCAAAGTTCTGCGCCATACCGGCGACCATCGCATCCAGCGGAGAGCCTTCTTGCGTGGCGGACGTGAAGTAAAAGCCGCGTAGGCGCGCGGCCTCTTCGTAGCGGCTTTCGCCAAAGGCTACATCCAAAAGCAGTTTCAATGGACGTGTCAGGGTGTCCATTTGAGTTGGAAAGCGGAACACTTGCGCGCGTTCCTCAATCGGCAGGTCTTCGGCAATGCGGGCCGTGCTTTTGCTCTCCAGCCGGCTGAGGAGGGCTTTCATCTCCCGATCGACAATCTCCGGATCAAGCCCGGCCTCGACATTGAAAGTGCTGCCCCAGACCTGCTCGCGTTCGCGCGTTGTCAGGTCGCCAAAGAAGGCTTCAAATCCGGGGATTAAGTCGGTCTTGGTCAGTAGAAGATATACAGGAAGATCGACGCCGAGTTCATCTTTTAACTCCGCAAGACGCGCCCGGATGATACGGCCGTGTTCCCGAATGGAGTCGTCGCCTTCCAAGAGATCATTGACGGATAGGGTGAGAACAATCCCGTTCAGAGCTCGCCTTCCGCGGTGCTTCTTGAGCATCTTGAGAAAGCCAAACCATTCCGCCGCATCGACCTGCGAGTCGCTCTGCTGTTCAATGTATCGGCCGGCCGTATCGATCAGAACGACATCTTCCGTGAAGAACCAGTCGCAGTTCCGCGTGCCTCCGATCCCTTTTAGGTCGTCGGATAGATCAATCGGAAAATGCAAACCGGATTGTCGCAAGGCGGTTGTTTTGCCCGTGCCTGGCGGCCCGATGATCACGTACCAGGGCATGTCGCGCAGGAATTTGCGCCCACCCAGTTTGGACCGCTTCATTTGATCCAACACACCTTTGAACTTGCCTTCGATCTCGGCAATGTTGGCGTCCCCGGGTGCTCCTTCCTCGGGCTCGGGTGGTGCGGCCAGGTCAGTGACAAAAACACGGTTGGCCCGCGCAGCCCGCATTTGCCTCAGTAGCATGGATACGAGCCAGACAATCAAGATCAGACCAATGGTCACGATCCGAGCAACGGCGGATTCTAGCGGTGCGACCGAACCGATCTTCACAATCCCACCCAGGGACCAAATCAGGCCACAGAGCAGCGCGATACCAAAGAGCGTCCACAAGAAGCGGGAAAAGAGGAAGCCAAAGAGCTTTTTCAGGATCTTCATTTCTCAGACCTTCTTTCCAAGGAGGATCTCGATCCGGCGGTTTTGAGCCCGTCCTTCTGACGTCGCATTGTCAGCAATTGGTTCTGTAGCCGCGCGTCCACGTACTTCGATCAAGTCAATCGACACGCCGCGTGAAATCAGGATATCGGCAATGGTCTGTGCCCGCGCCTCGGACAATCGCTGATTTGACCCGAATGGATTGGAGCGTTGGACAGGGATGTTGTCGGTATGACCGAGGATTATCACCGACCCGATGAATTCCTGATTTTCAATGATTACCTTTGCAATGGAATGCACAAGGTCCAGATATTCAGTGTTCAGGTCCGCTTTGGCCGAGCGAAAGACCTCGGGGTTCGTTGCCTGAACGGCAAGCACCGTCAGCGATACATCCTCGCGACCTTTTAGGGCCGAGAGATCATCTTGAGGAGCAGCCGCAGCAAAAAGCGGCAGCATATCGAGACTGACCACCTCAAGCTCAATTTCGGCGGGCGGCGCGGTATCCCGAACCGGTCGGTAAATCTCGGCCGGTTGCAAAGGGGGCAGGGCGCTTGCAGCAGTGTAGAGAACTTCAGATTGATCCGACAATCGCATCGACAGAAAGACATAGCTGAGCAGCATTGCAACAGAGGCGATCACCATCATGGCCCAAACCGGGATGATGAATTTTTCCTTCTCTTGCGCGGCCACGACACCTTTCCAATTGGGTGAAAGGGGGGCGGCCTCTGCGTCGAGGTCACGAAGTTGGCGGGCCATTTGCGCTCGAATTTGAGACAAAGCGCCGTCACCTGCAGCTCCTGTGCTGCGATGTTTGCCGCGAAAGCCAAACGACAAACAGTGAAACACCAATTCCAACATGTTTGGGTCACGTTCGGGATATCTCAGCAGGTCTTCGGCCCGCATAAAGAATTGCTCGCCTGCGTCCACGTCACCATAAAGCGACGCGACAAGTGGCTGAGCGGGCCAATGCGACTGTCCGCCCCAAGGTGTGTTGAGCGCAATATCGTCTAGCAGCGCTCCAACAAACCAGGCCGCTTGGTCAGCACGGGCGAGTGGGACACCCGCCGATACAGCCCCGTCGCGCGCGTATGTCAGATTGTCCAGCAGCCGGGCGCGCAAGGTTTCAGGGTTTTCCACCTGCTGCGCCCGTTCAAGTTCTGGTGCTAACCCCAGCAGCAGTCCGAAGTTTGACAGAAGTGGATTGTCGCCCGCCCGGTTCTGGCGCATGCGTGCGGACGTATCAATGGCTCCGGCATGCGGTATGGGCGCAGGCGGTGACGGTTTTGCGCGCGCAGGGCGGATGCGAGTGCGCCCGGCGTCCGTTTCCAGACCGAAGGGATCCTCGTCCGTCATCGTTTCACCGCGTAGCAATCTATCAAGGGCTCTTTCTCAAGCTTACCAGCAACCCCGAGAACAAATCCCGGCGCATCTGCAAGCTTGGCCCAATGGTCGGACGTACGGTCAAGCTCAAGGCAGAGACGTTCACCATCATATGGAATTTCGCGAGGCTGCGAATGCAGTGGTTTCAGTGGAATGCCCGTCAGCTTGGATTTCCAAAGTGTGTCGAACTCATCCGCAGCACCCACGGTGGCCTGCTCTGCAAAGATCTTGCGCAGATGCGCTTCCGACATATCTCCACCAACACGCAATACAATCCGGTGATCATTTATGATCCCGCTGTCATCCAACCGGACAGTCCAGACGTTTTTGGAGTGCCCCGCGACCTTGAGAGAGATGGATTTCTGCTCAACGTGCCGTAACGACAGAATGAGCGACCGCAGGGTGTCAGCGATGGCCATGAAACTGCGCTGTGGGTCTTCATGCTGATAAGCTGGCAGTTCTGTCATGGTGCGGGCTGAGGACCCGAACGTCGCCATCCGTCCGGCCAATCCGGCAAGTTCGAGGAACAGAGAAGACGGATGAAAGAGGTTTTGACCCATCATATGCGCAATGCGTGGGCGGGCAGAATTTGCCAGTTCAAGGATCAGCAGGTTTTCGACAGATGCGCCCGCGCCGCCCATCACCACGCCACCATGCGCTTGTGCGATCCTATCCAGACCGGTCAGTACCTCCTGTAGAAAGGCGGCGTACCAAGGGGCTGCTGCGGTTGCGAGGGCAGGGGGGAGATAATCAGGGTCGAGTGCGACCGACCCATCAGCAAGCAGACCATCAATGCGCGCGATCGGGAGAACGGTGTAACCGTCCGTGGAATCCTCGGGGAGAAAGAGCTTGGGCGCAAGCCGGGCGACCTCGATCTCCACCGGGTCCGCGCCGCCCTTGATTGTGTCTCGGACAGTGGTGATTTGTCCCAAGTAACGCGCCCCTTGTGCGCCTCCGCTCTCGGGGTCCATTGTTGCACTGCCTGGTTGCAGCGCCGGAATACCGAGTTTGACGACGCCAGCTTTCGTACCCGCGGACACGGGTCGAGCCTTGGTTCCGATACTCATGTCTGGCAGCAGGAAAGGTGTGCCATCTGGGAAAATGCCTTGCGCTTCTCCTAGCCCGATTTGTCCCGCTTGTATCGCGCCACTGTCCAGCTCAAGCAGCGTAAATCCGTAGCTTTGATGCTCAGGCGCCTGCAGTGCACCCCGTACCAAAACGTCGGTATGGCGATCCTGTTGCTGCAAGTGCTGTGGGCGCAGGAACAGCCCCTCTGACCAGATCACCCGATTGGCGTCGTTCATGTGACTTATCGTCCTTATTAAGAAACCGAGAGGCCAGAGCCGGTGACCGAGATGTTGAGCAGTACATCGCCGGTCGCAGGCAAGCCTTGCGTCAAACGGAACACCTTGCCACCGGGCTGACGGAACCCAGCGACAATCCCAAGGGTCGAAGCGCCTTGCTGCACCTCGACCGGGAATGTCCCTTGTGCCGTACCGCCGGGGGCCAGCACCAGTGTGTCCGCTCGCACAAGATCCGCGGCGAGAGCGCTCTCCGGATCCTGCAACGTCGCGAAATCCACACTGGAGAACTGATTGGCGGACCGCAGTTGAACCAGCGTCACCGTCAATGGTCGTCCACTGCCATCAGGACCGGGGTTCGCACCGGCGGTCATGTTGGCCGTTGCCATAATGGAACCGGGTACGGGCTCATTCGCCAGGCAAGCTGACAGAAAGGCGAAACCTCCCGCTGAGAGAATAGCATTGCGGCGTGTGAATGTCATCTTGGTGTCTCCTTCCCATTGCCTTCATAGGCGTCGCGAAAATTGTCACCGACCTCACCGAGAAAACGTTCTTCGGCGGCGCGGGCGATGTCCTTGTATTTTTCAGTGTAGGTCTGCCAAAGCTGAGCGGATTTGCCCCCTGCAAGCAAAGCTTCAAGCACGCCGGTTTCGGCAATTTCCTTTTCAATCTGTTCTGGATCGAACTGATCAATCATGCGCCGAAGTGCCGATTGCAGTGCGTGCCATGTTCGCAATTGGTGATCAGCCAGATCGCGGTAAGCGCCCACAATTGCATCTTCGGCGGACTGATAGCCTGGCCTATCGCCGGAGATCATGGCGTCCAGCGCATCATCGGCCGTGGCCAAAAACTTCAGCGGGTTCACGTCTGCGCTCGAGATCAACGTCTGCGCCGCACGGACCTGTTGTTTGGCGCTTGCCCGTGCCCGCAGAAGCTGCATCACGCCGTCGATCAGAAGGCGATACTGACGCCCTATTTCGTTGGCTTGCGTTACGGGATCAGAGCCAAATGCTTCTGTTCCCAGGCCCATTCCTTTGAGCAGAGCAGCCAGGACCTCATCATCTGTGACGGTTTTGACGGTTTCTGGCGGTGTCGCCGCATTCGTGTCCTCGGGCTGAGTGCCTGCGGCGAATTCCACAACCACTGTGTCTTCCCGTTCCTGGTCCTGGGGTTCTGCAGGCGTAATTGCTTCATCACGTGAAATGGGGGCATCGAAGTAGCCGCCGGAGGATGGAACCGCCGCCGGTTGCGTCCTTTCCCCAAGGTCCAAATCAAACGGATCGTCGAGGCCAAAAGGTTTAGGTGATGATCTTTCGATCTGCTCAGCGCCCGTGTGCCCCGGCGCGCGATCATAGGGGTCAAACGGATCGGGTAAGCTCTCAGGGCGCGGAGCAGGTTCGGGCCGAACTAGCGTATCATCTTGACCAAAATCGAATGGCGAAGGTTTGCGTTGCCGTACTTCCGGATTTTCATTTGGGACCGTGTCGGCAGCCATATCGACCCGGAAGACGAAATCTCCCATACGCAAGCGCATACCATCTTCCAGCACAACTGAATTGCCAGTCCCCAACGCGGTTTCGGAACCATCCACAAACGTTCCTCCGCGACTTGCATCGGTTGCCGTCAGTTTTCCATCGGCCATCGCCAGAATGCAGTGACTGCGGGACAAGTAACGTTCAGGGTCATCAAGCTGCCAGTCGGCAGCTGCACCCCGCCCAATCACAACTTGCCCAAACTCGTAAGTGAAGCTCATGCGGGCCTGTGGTGTTGCTGCGCTTTCTATGATCAGATTTACGGTCACGCTGCATCCTCCAAACGGAAGGTCACTTCGTCAGCGTCGCGGTCCCTCTTGGGCAAGATCCAGGCGGTTCGGCCCAATTGGCAACCTCCGAGACGCGCAGCTGGAACCTCGGCACGATCCAGTACAAGCCGAATGTCAAAGGTGACGTCATGTCCGTTTGCAAACAGGATAGCATGACGGATAGCGGTGCGCTTCTTTGGGTCGTCCAGAAGCTCTTTGAACTGCTGAAATGAAAGCGGCCCAAATCGCAGTTCGGCCCGATGTTGACGCGAGAAACACCGCTCGCCGACTACAACTGCGGCGCCGAGTGTGGAATATGCCATTCCGAGACGGCTTTGTTGATGACGCGGGATTTCGCCCCAATGACCGACAAATTCATTCAGAGACACCGGCGCGCCAGCTACGTCTTCCAGATAGCTAACCAAACGCTCTGGCGATTGCGTGCGCACAGCGAGCTTCGTGGCATGCGCAAGTTTAGCTTTGTCATGATCGGGATCGGGCGTGCCAGGCAATCCCAACCCCGCTAGGCTGGCAATGATTGCGGGTGTGCGCCCGTCACCACGACCCGCTTGGACTTCGGATTGCGCATCGGCCCATGCGCGCCAGTAGAGAGCAATCAATCTATGCTGCAGAACATCCAAAAAATCTCGAAACGCCGTGTCAGATGTGACCCCATCACTGTCGCCTGCGAACCAACGGTTCGACAGGCGCGCCATCACCCATCGGGTCATGAAAAGCGGCATGGGACCCTCAGGTCCCAGCAAGCCAAGAACGTTGGCACTAACCTGTGTTTGGTCGCCGTCGACAGAAACGCTTTCGACATCGCGTGTCGCAAAGGAAAGTCTGATGTGTTGACCCAGTCGCGCAGGCTCGTTCTCCGGTCCGCCCATTGCACCAAACCGACGGCCATCGGTTTCCTCAATACGCCGGAGAAGGGCGAAGAACTCGCTGCACCCTGCGTCACTTGCAATTTGAGCGAGAGTATCGCTCATATCATCGCGCGATTGCCGAGGCTGAGCGGCCATGAGACGTCCTCTTGCGATCCAATGAGAATGGTTTTTGTGCGAACAACGGCATTGATGGCGGCATGGCGACGAAAAAGCTGCGCCAGAATGGCGGACATCAACAGACGTGAGTGTCCGGCCAGCACTGCCTCATCAAGGCTGAGACCAATTTCGGTCCCTTGTCCGAAACACATGGGGCCGGCGATTGGCAGGCGCTCCATTATTGGTTTAGCAGAAATGGAGCGCAGCGCTTGTGCGTGGCGCTTCAAAACTGGATCACCTCGATCTGCATAAAGCGACAATAGCGCCCGAATGGGTTCCGCATCTGTGAAAGTCTCCGTGAGTGAAACTTGATTCAGTGCCATTTGGCTGATCCAACGCCATGCAATCTCGTCACGACGCGTTTCGCGCGCGCTGGCGGACGGCAGCGTCGCTTGCAAGCTGGCCCTGGGGCGTTTGATTGCCTGCAGCAAAGTGATGTCATCCACAGGCGCACCAGTCTCGAGTGTTAAGACTGGGGTGTCATCCAAAATCGGCAAGTCACGGTTGGTGCATAGGGCACGGATGTCTAAACGACGAACGTCGCGCGTGGCGGCGGAACCATCGTGGCTGAGCGCGATATAGAAATCATCACCTGGATAAGACGTTCGCATCTGCCCACGCCGAATTTCGTCTTCCACCGGACGCCTTGGGCGTCTTTTCGTGGCATAGGATAATCGCGAGCCTTTATCTGATGTGGCAGCAAAAGAAGATGGGATCGCGGATTGCGGTCCATCTGTTTCCACATCTTCGACGCGCAAGAGCCGGAATATCTCAAAGTCCATTGTGCGGGTGCGATCCGCGTGGACCAGATGCGCGGTTCGGGCCCGGTCCAATTCCACGACGTTGCATTCACGTTCAAAGAGATTGACGATGGGTGTTACAAAAAGCTGGAAGTCTTTGACCGAAAGGTCCGCCAGGTCAGGTTGTTGTTTGTCCAGAAGGATGATGATGTCGACCGAGCCGTCTGATTTCCTTACGAAACTTTGCAAGCCAGTCAACCGGACATAGTGGAAACGTTCCGGCATCAGAAAGTATTCGCGCAAAAGGCTGTAGCCCTGAAACGACTCCGACACAGGCGGCAATAGAGTCTCCGCGAGTGCCGTTCCGATCATCTCAATACGGCCAGCCTGAGAGTATCCTTCGCTATTGCCACGCGCCACCAAAGTGGTGCCGTGCCCATGAATCGCGTCAAACAACTGTCCGCCGCGCGCTTGATGGCCAAGATACAGGTCTAACTGATCAATCTCGATCTGGGGCAACGGTATGGCGGACGCAGAGCTGAGCTGAAGTTTGATCCCTGCCGCGTGGCGAGCGCCGTTCAAGTCGTCTCCCAATCCGGCCGCTTGCAGCGCTCCGATATCCTGCAGGTATTCTGTCGCCTCGATCTTGATCGGCCAAAGAGTTACGTCTTGCGTAGTCGTGTACCGGGCGCGCGTGGCAAGACCATCGCGCAGCCCGGAAACCATGCTGGTTCCCCGCGGTACCGTATACCCCGTAACCATTTCCTCGACCTGGTCTCCAGGCGAAAACTTTATAAGCGACATCGCAGGCGCAGGCGCCACCAGATCGGGATACAGCGCGTCCAGCAACGCTTGCACATAGCGACTGCTTTCCGCGTCAACTTTCAGACGTGTCCGCGCCGACAGATATGCGACACCCTCAAGCAACCGCTCTACATAAGGATCCGGGCAGGGGACGCTATCAAGCGATAGGTTGCGCGCCACGGCAGGGTGAAGTTGCGCAAACTCCTTTGCGAGGTCTCGGATGTGTGTCAGCTCATCTTCATAATAGCTGAGAAACGTGGCATCCATCAGCGATCCTCCAGCACGGTGGCAGCCGATCCGCTATCAAGATCAATAGTGGTCGATAACCTGAGCCGCTCTGGCGTGGGCGACAGCATTAATGTGGCATCCACATCAATACGCATGCCGATCTTTTCGCTTTGACGGATGTTGATCCGGATACTGTCCGGTTTCAGCCGCGGTTCAAAATGGATCAGCGTTTGCTTCAATTCTCGTCGCAAGGTGGATTTGTCGAAATCTGTACTTGTACGGCCGGCAAAGGATGGAACACCGTAGTTGAGAACCGAAGTCTGGACCTGCGGATAGTCCGCCAGCAGGTCCTTCGCGGTTTGATATCTGTTGGCTTCCCGATCAGTCATCATCGGTTCGGCTTCCATACGTTCCACGTTAAACAGCATTTCGATGTCGCGCCGCACGGCTTCTCGTAGAACCTCTCGTGTCACCATTATGCCACTGGCCTGAATGGTGCGGCGTCGGTCTTGTTTCTGGGTCAGCTGGAACAGGCGTTTCTTGGTGTCGTCGTCCAAAACCGTGTCGTCAGCAGATGCAGACACGCCATGTTCCAGAAGCTCATCAAGTTTTTCCGCGCCACCAAGATCTTTGGCAAGGCCGCGACGAAGTGAATCAATCTCCGCATCTAACCCCGGAAGATCGTTGACCAACCGATCCCAAAGCGATGGCTGAAGCGCCTCGCTTTGGGCCTGTGGTTCGCCAATTGATCCCCCTCTGGGCATCATAAATTAGACGCCCGCGGCGATGTCGAATGTGATTTCGTGTTCATCACCGGCGGAGTGGTCATCAGCCTGAACCGTGTACTTGTAGGTCACGTTCTCAAACACAACACCGATCTCTTCGAGAATTGTGTCGGTCGCTCCGTCCGAGAAACTGTCGGCGTCGGCATCTTCGACGTAAGAGTCCTTGCCGAGGTTCGCGCCACCGGCCATGCGGAACGACGAGATCGTGGCGTTCTCCATGGTGATGATGAGGTAGTCCAAATGCGCGTCACCGCTGTCCTTGCGTATGGCAAGAGTCATGGATGTAAAGGATTTGCCCTGCATACAAGCCAAAGCAAGATAGGCCGATGCGGCATCCTTGGTTTTGGTCAGTTTCACAGCACCGACTTGCGCACGGCTGCGAGACCGTCCGCGCCCGATTTGTGCTGATGCGGCTTGGGCGATTTTCCACTCGACCCCAACGATATCAATTTCGTCTTCGTGATCAGCCCGTTGCGATTCACCCTGAATTTCGTCGATGAGAAGGTAGCCAGTAATTGCCATTTTGAAATTTCCTTATGCCAAAAGGTGAAGGCGAGGGCGCTTATGCGCCCTTCACCGATGGAAGTTCCGAAACCAGCCGGAGCGACGCATTGATGCCTTCAAGCTGGTAGTGGGGGCGGAGGAAGAAACGCGCATTGTAGTAGCCGGGGCGGCCTTCAACGCTATCCACCTCTACCTCGGCTGCGGCCAACGGACGTTTTGCCTTTGCCGTGTCGTCCGCCATTGCCGTGTTGGCCAGCACGTAGCGGTTGATCCACTCTGAGAGCCAAACCTGCATGTCGGCACGCTCCTTGAACGTCCCGACTTTGTCGCGTGCGATCGCCTTGAGGTAATGCGCAAACCGGCTGACCGGGAACAGGTAGGGCAAGTTTGCAGACAACCTCTCATTGGCTTGCGCATCAGGATCAACAAGGCGTCCAGCGCGGGCCTCGTCGTCCTGCAGGCTGTGCGCTCCGATGAAGGCAGCGGTATCGGTATTCTTGCGGTGAAGAATGGGCATCATGCCCAGCTTCGCAAGCTCCGCTTCTCGGCGATCGTCAATCGCGATTTCGGTTGGGCACTTCATCGCGACAGAGCCATCGTCGGTCGGGAATGTGTGCACGGGCAGGTTCATCACCGTGCCGCCGGACTCAACGCCACGAATCTGGGTGCCCCAACCATAAAGCTTGTGTGATCTGTTGATGTTGACGCCCATCGCGAACGCGGCATTCATCCAGACATAGTTCTCGTGATTGCCCTCAATCTTTTCCTCAAAGTCGAAGCCCTTCACTGGAACGGTCTCGGCACCGTAGGGCAAGCGACCCAGAACGCGTGGCATCGTGAGCCCAATGTACCGGGCGTCTTCGCTTTCACGAAGGGATTGCCAGCTTGCGTAGTCAGGGGAGGATACGATCTGTTCCAGATCCTGCGGGTTTGGCAGCTCTTGCCAGCTGTCCATACGGAACAGTTGTGGGGCTGCAGCAGCGATAAATGGAGCATGTGCTGCGGCGCAGATGCCGGACAAGTTGCGCAACATACCTACATCCTTTGGATGCTGCGAGAACTCGTAAGCGCCGACGATGCAACCAAAAGGTTCACCGCCGAACATGGAATACTCATCGGTGTAGACCTTCTTGAACATATCGGCCTGATCCCACATCTGGCCTTCGAAATCCTCAAGGTGGTCCGCAAGATCCTCCTTTGTGATGTTCATCACTCGGATCTTGAGCTTTTGATCCGTCTCAGTGTTGTTCACCAGATAGTGGAGACCACGCCATGTGCCTTCGATCTCGCGTACCTCAGGGGCATGCATGATCTCGTTCATCTGATCGGTCAAAAGACTGTCGATACCGCCAATCAGAGATTTGATTGACTTGACCGCATTTCCGGAAATCGTCGCAGCACCGCTGCGCTCCTTCGCTGCAAGTGCTAGGTTCCCCACAAGGTTTTTCAGCTTGTCGCTTTCGCTGTCCTTGATCCGGAAATCCTTTTCCAGAAGAGCGGAGAATTCACCAAGATCCAGCGTTTCTTCTTCCTTTGACGCGCCTTGTGCTTCTGTATCGGCCATGGCTTAACCCTCCTCTCCGTCTTTGTTGCTCATCGCAGCTTCTGCTGCCTCCGCCAAAAGCGGCTCGTTCGCCAAAAGCTGAGCAATTCGCTTCTCGGCGTCGACGCGCCCGTCCATGTAGCTCAGCAACTCTTCCAGTTGCTGCCGCATCTTCAGCAGCTCATTCAGCTGGGGCACCTGTTGCGCCACTTTGTCCGGAGTGAAATCTGACATGGACTCAAAGGTCAGATCGACAAACATCTCTTCGTCTGCTTCTTCGCCGTCCTTGCCAGGCAAGGTGTTTTTTACCCTTGCCTTTACGCGTGGCGCGAGCGCTTCCATGAATTTCGGGAACCGGCCTGCGTCAGTCTCGACAAATTTTCGTTCGCCGATGGGCCTCACAGCTTCCTTGCTCTCAGAAGCCCCGGCGAGGTCCGCAACCACTCCCATCACGAACGGCAACTCAATCGTCGTCGGGCTGCCGTAGTGCTCTACGTCATATGCAATCTGCACTCTTGGCGCGCGATTACGCTCTATGACCTTCTGTTTGCTGTCTGCCATGATTTGCTACGTCCTTCATTGAAATTACTTTGCTTTGCCGTTGCCAACACCAGCGACGTTTCTGAATTCCTTGATCCCGCTGGGTGCGATTTCTTCCATCAACTCGATGAAGTTCATTGGAACCATACGCCGCATTCGTTCCGCCAGATGGGGGATCGGGCTGCTTGGTTCGGTACGATTGTAAAATTCGATAATCTGAGTGAGGCTGGCGATCACGTCCTCGCGGCTGTTGACGCCTGAACTGTATGTCTGTTGCGCCGGGGCCGTTGGTGCAGGCCCGTTTCCTGTTCCCGACGTGGCCATCTGTGTGGTTGGATGTTCGCTCGCATTTGCTTGCATGTTCGCCTCCATCACCTGTTTGGTGCGAGTCAGAAACAGCTCAAGTTCCGGAAAAATGAGGCCTGTACCGTCCTCGAACTTGCCCAATGCGGAGTAGGCCTCACAAAGCCTGGCAAGCTCAGCCAGAGCTGTGGCGACGTCGGCCTTCAGGGTGTCTGCAACGTCTGGGTCTTCTGTTGCAATGGCGCGGCACGCCGCAATGACGCGCGCTTGGTTCTTTTCGTGGCGCGCTAGTATTTTGACCTTGTCCTCTTCAGACAATCCTTGCGGCGCTTCGTTGATGCATTCGAAATCGGTGCGTGCGGCGTCCGCCATATTTTGGCCGGTGATAATTCCGATACCGCGCGGTTGCAGCAGGGCGTTCATTTCCAAATCGCCAAGGAGCCCGTTGTCATCGTTTTCGAGCTGTTTGAGCGCATTTGTGCGGCGCAAGGCAGCATCCTTGGGCGAGTCCCTGTCACGCAACATCGGGTGCACGCTATCCCAGTATTGGTCCAGTGTTTGCGTGATCAGCTGCAATCCCTGCACAAGCCCGGCAAGTCCGTTTGTATTGCTGAGCGCGCGAACGACAATCACCAAGAGTCGCAAATCTCGACCTGTCTCAGCCAACGTTGCGGCATCATCAAAAAGGTCTTGCCATCCCACATTTGCAACCGTGGGTGGATCGTCTTCACGTTCCGATTTACGAACTTCGCGCGCTGCAGGTTCCAGCTGTCGTTCGATCGCATGAAAAGCGGCCTCGTTGCGCAGATCAACGCCAGAGGGGGATTCCGAGTCCACAGTACTAAGGAAGCCAGACAGCTCCATACGAAATTCCTAGACAAAAAAGCTACAACAAAAAGTGACTTGAGCTTTGTAGAAATGTCCGATTCGGTCAAATTTTTCCTGTCACGGGCGTGCGTCAATGATGGAAAACCTGACCGCGCGAACGTTCTCAGGTCGGGTTTTCATGACCCCTTCCAGGGCCTCGACGGTGCCGTCCACACTCATTGTTGTTGGGTACAGACCGTCGAACAGTGATTCGTCGCTCAAAATCGCGATGATTTCGGACTTCCCGTAATTGGTGTCGGCAATGCGCGTCGCGGCCTTGCTGTTGTCGGCAAGGAATTCGTCAATCGTGTGCAGAACGCGTATCCGACGCAGCCCGCCCTCCACCTCTGCCATTTCGGCGATGCGGTACTCTTGTCGGTTGATGTTGGGCACCAGATGGAACAAAGTTCCGTCCGGGTTCACTGCCATCACCCAGAGCGCACCATCAGCGTATGTGTCGGGTATAAGAATATCCACGACAGGGTTTTGACCTGTCGTGAAGACACCAGAGAGATTGCGTTCGCCGGTTTCGCCATTGGAGAGGGCGATGGAAACATCGCCAATTGGAACATCGTCCAGGATTTGCCGGATTGCGCAAAGTTGTGGGTTCAAGACATCCACCTGAACGTTCAACCCGCGTTCACCGATCTGCGGTGTCAGGCCGTCGATCAGAGCAGTGCGTGTTGTGACGTCGGCGACCTTGCCCTGAACGTCAATTGCTGCGGTCAGTCCAAAGCGACCATCCGTGTCGCCGGACACCTCGAGTGGACCGCAATCCGCCAAGCCAGACAGCTTTGACTGTATGTCAGCCAACGTCACAACAAGTGGCCCAGCGTTGAGGTCGCTTGTGATCGTCCACCCTGTTGACGCAGCGAATGTGCGCAGATTTTGGATCACTGTAGATTTTTTATCCACGTTGGCGGCCAGACCAGTAATCTGGGCCGTGCGTTCCAAAACACTTAACTCGGCACTCTCCAGAGGCGCGAGAACTGAGATGATGTCGGAGGCGTTCTTTATCCACTGATCATCTGGCACGCCGCGCGCCAGAGTGATGTTGCCAATAGGAGCTGCGCCAAACGCGGCGGTGACGCTCGTCCTCAAGGCGGTTGCATCCTCGTCAGTTGGAGCAAATGTCGTAAGCGCCGGTGGGCCTGAAGTATCGAATTTGAAATCCAGCTTGTAGGTCTCAACGGGAGCAGGGGGATCGAAGGCACCGCCAACCCATAGGGCGCCTCCTACCACTACCACGCCCAGCGTTGCCAAAACTGGGACCAAAGCCCGCTTCTTGCGAGGTTCTTTTTCGAGTTCAGTCGATCGACCGGACGGAGCAACCGCCATGTCGACATCACGCAGGATTTCGGCCGCACTGGCGGGGCGACTGTTCGGATCCGGCGCGGTGAGCCGGTCTATGAACCCTTTCAGTTTGTCAGGCACTTCTGCTGTATCGAGTGCACTTTGCTTGCGGCGAATGATCTCGCCCACAGCGGCGCTGGCGAAAGGTGTTTCGCCGCGAAACGCTGCCAACAGCGTGGCACCGAGGGCATAAAGGTCCGAGCGTGCGTCGACGTGACCGTCGATTTGTTCGGGAGCAGAATACTCATACTTGCCCGCGAAATCAGATCCGACGACAGTTTTCGCACCAGAAGCGGTGTCTTTTGCGATGCCAAAGTCTATGATTGTTGCCTGAGCAGGATCGCCTTCCTTCAGGATAATATTGTCAGGCGAAAGATCGCGATGAATGATGCCCTTGTTGTGGGTTGCTTCCAGGCCTCCCAAGACGCGGTGCAGAATGATCAGCAGTTCCCGCTCAGACATCTGTCGCCGCGCCATTTCATCTGACAGCGGCGGACCGTCGACAAAATCCATCACCAGAAAAACATGGCCGTCATCAGAAAGGGAGCATTCCGTGTAGCGCACAACAGCATCATGATGGATTGCGCGAATTTGCTCCTCACGTTTCATCAGTTCGATGTAATCGGCATTGCCAGAGAAGTTGCGATTCAACGCTTTGATGGCGACCTTCCGACCCGTAATCTGATTAGATGCCAGATACACCTCGCCGGTGCCGCCGCGCCCCAGGATGCGATCAACTTGATAGGTGTTGTTCAAGACCTGCCCAACGGTGAAGATGTCGCCCGGCAACTGACCTGTCATGTATCAACCCCTCATAAATTCTTGGGATTCCGGTTTCAAAAATGTCTTTATCTTTGAATTCACGATAGGTTAGCCTGACTGTGGGCGCGACATTTTTTTTGCCCGCTTGTGTTTTGAAGAAGTCCATTTTCCAGAAGGAGGGTCTGAACATGGCCCAATCTGCCGCGTCCGGTGCGATCAAGCGAAAAGAGCTTGTAGGCAAGCTCAACCCACTGTGCCTAAAAAGCTTTTCTGCTGCGGCTGGCGCCGCCAAGTCGCGTGGAAACCCTTATGTTGAGCTTGCTCATTTCGTACACGCCATCGCTGCGGAGCCGCAAAGCGATTTGAGTCTGTTGCTTGCCGCATCGGGCGTTGATCAGGGCAAGTTGGACGCCGATCTCACCCGAGCCTTGGACGGTCTACCCTCTGGCGCAGGCGCGGTCGAGGAATTCTCCGATCATCTTTTCCTTGCGATCCGCGAAGCGTGGGCACTGGGCCAGTTGGAGTATGGTGATGAAACGGTGCGCTCGGCTTACCTGCTTCTTGCCATGCTCAAAACAGGGGTGTTGGAAGGGCTGTTGTTCCGCATCAGCTTGGAATTCGACAAACTGGATGGCGCCGCCTTGGCAGACCAACTGGACGAACTTTTGGCAGACAGCGTCGAAGGTTCGACGCCTGAAGCACCGGACAAGAAACCTGCACCGGGTGGACAATCGGCGCTTGAGCAATATGCGACCGATCTGACCGCAGATGCGAGAGACGGCAGGCTGGACCCGGTGATCGGCCGCGATCCTGAAATTCGCCAAATGGTCGATATTCTCATGCGGCGGCGACAAAACAACCCGATCCTGACTGGCGAAGCCGGCGTCGGGAAAACAGCGGTTGTCGAAGGTTTCGCTCAGCGGCTCGCCCAAGGGGATGTTCCTCCGCAACTGAAGGGTATTGCCCTATGGGCATTGGACGTAACGTTGATGCAGGCTGGCGCTTCGATGAAGGGCGAATTTGAAAAGCGGCTGAAGTCCGTCGTTGACGAGGTGAAGTCTTCTCCGACACCGATTGTGCTGTTCATTGACGAGGCGCATACGCTGATCGGGGCAGGGGGGGCGGCAGGAACCGGCGACGCCGCCAATATCTTGAAACCGGCACTCGCTCGAGGTGAGTTGCGCACCGTCGCGGCAACCACATGGGATGAATACAAACAACACATCGAAAAAGACCCGGCGCTGACTCGGCGCTTTCAGGTCGTCAAAGTGGAGGAACCATCCGTAGAGGTTGCCACGCGGATGTGTCGCGGCGTCGCGGGCGTCTTGGAAAAACATCACCAAGTGGAAATACTCGATGAAGCCATTGCTGCTTCTGTCGAATTCTCTCACCGCTACATCCCGTCGCGCCAGTTGCCCGACAAGGCAATCAGTCTTTTGGATACGGCAAGCGCACGCGTTGCGGTATCTCAGCATGCAACGCCAGCCGCAATTGAAGACCTGACGCGGCGCAAGACTGCACTGGAACTCGAACAGGCCATTGCCGAGCGCGAACAAGTCATTGGCATTGACGCGTCGGACCGGGCCACCCAAGCCGCCGCCGATCTGAAAATCGTTGAGGGTGAACTGGAGCGCGAAAATGCCCGCTGGGAGGCTGAGAAGGCTTTGGTCGCCGATATTATTGATCTTAGGTCAAAACTCCGATCCACCGGACAATCAATCGACGCGCAAAGCGAAGATCAGGAGGCAGAAGAAGCCTTGGATCCAGCAGAACGTGAGGCCACCCTTTCCGAACTAAAATCGAAAATAGCGGAACTGACCGAGGAGCAAGGTGAAACGCCGCTGATCCTGCCATCCGTCGATACGGCGGCAGTAACGTCCGTCATTCAGGATTGGACTGGCGTACCCGCTGGTCGGATGATGGCCAGCGAGGCGGAAAAAGCACTGGAGATGGTGGAAACCATCACCAGTCGCGTGACCGGCCAGGATCATGCGATTGAAATGATCGCCTCGCGTATCCAAACCTCTTACGCCGGTTTGTCAGCCCCTGAAAAACCAATTGGTGTATTCATGCTCTGTGGACCTTCCGGGGTTGGCAAAACCGAGACCGCGCTTGCGTTGGCTGACATGTTGTACGGCGGCGAGCAAAACCTGATCTCGATCAACATGAGCGAGTTTCAGGAGGCGCACACTGTCAGCACACTCAAGGGCGCTCCCCCGGGCTACGTCGGCTACGGGAAAGGTGGCATTCTGACCGAGGCAGTCCGAAGACGACCCTATTCAGTTGTCCTGTTGGACGAGGTCGAAAAGGCTCACTCGGATGTGCATGAGATATTCTTTCAGGTCTTTGACAAGGGCATGATGGATGACAGCGAAGGGCGCCGGATCGATTTCAAAAATACGCTCATATTGCTGACGTCGAACTGTGGCACCGACGAGATCATGGCCATGACCGAACAAGGCAAAGTGGGCTGTGATCTCGACGATCTGACCGCATCGTTGCAGGAACCCCTGCGCAAGGTGTTCCCCGCAGCTTTGCTGGGGCGGCTTGTCGCCATTCCTTACTATCCACTGTCAGATGAGATGATCGAAGTGATAGCCGGGCACAAGCTCAACGCCATCGCCAAGCGCCTTGAGAAAGAGCATGATGCAGAACTGATCATTGGCGAAGGCACTCTCGAGCTGATCAAAGCCCGTTGCACCGAGATTGAGAGCGGTGGGCGAATGATAGATGCGATCCTGACGAACACTCTGCTGCCTCAGATGTCTCGTCAGCTTTTGGATCGCACGCTTGATGGGTCTAAATTGACGTCGGTCACGGTCAAAGGTGGCGATGACGGGTTCTCGTATGACTTCTCCTAGGGCGCGGTGATGCAAGTCTATAACCAAACCCGCTTTGTTCATGAAAAAACAATGGGGCTGGATAAAGCCGGGCGCGAGTATCTTTCGTTTGTGTTCAAGGGGACGTGGGATTTTCCAGCAGAAGCTGGCCAACTTCCACAACTGGCCGAAGTACAGACACCGTTGACCATGGCTGATGAGTATTCCGGTGAACCAGCCTATTCCGCTCCGGTTCGGGAAACTGACTTCGCGTTTCGCAAGCCACATCCCGAGGTTATCGTCCACGGGGCAGCGTATGCTCCGCAAGGCAAACAAGCGGACCGGGTTCGCGTCGGTGTCAGAGTTGATGATTGGTCGAAACAGTTTGATGTCGTGGGCTACCGTGAATGGCAGGTGATCGGCCCCGTAGTCCGTGCCACCAAGGCGCTACCATTCCGCCGGGTTCCGATCGGGTACGACCATGCATTTGGGGGACAAGACACGTTTGACCCCGAAGACGAAAGGCCCAAGGCCTACGACGACAATCCCGTCGGTTGTGGTTTTGCCTCTCCCGCCTATCAGGACCAACTTGCAGGTCTTGCACTGCCGCTTACCGAAGCCATCGGTGAAGAGGTCACATCACCCTACGGCAGCTACAAACCGATGGCGTTGGGTCCGATTGGTCGGAACTGGCCGGATCGCGCACCATATGCTGGCACATACGATCAGAACTATGTCGACAACATCTTTCCATTTCTCCCCCCGGATTTTGATGACCGTTATTTCCAGTCTGCACCAGAGGATCAATGGCTGCGTGTGTTACGCGAAGGCGCCCCGGTACTTCTGGTCGGCCTCACTCCTGAGGGTCGGGAACAGTTTGCTTTGCCTAAGACTACAACACCGGTCACGCTGTTTCGAAATGGTCAAATATGCCTTGAACAGGATGTCGCGGCCGACACTCTCTTGATTGACACCGAAGCGCGACAGTTCAGTTTGGTCTGGCGATTGGAAGCGAGAATCCAAAAGGCATTTATCGAGTTTAACGAGCTCTGGCTGGGGCCGCCAACGGAACCCATGGTTCGCACCCGCGAAGAAGGACGTCGTTACATCCGTGCTGTTGCCGAAGTCGGCGGCGAAAGCGAAGACGCGTGAACGGATTGCGCATCTCTGCGGCAGGTATGGTCACGGCAGTTGGCTTGGATGCGCCGTCTTCCTGTGCAGCATTGCGCGCCCGCATTGATGGCTTTGCCGAAACGCGTTTCGCAGGGCCGGGCGGAGAATGGTTAAGGGGCGCAGCTGTGCCTCTGCCGCGACAGTGGATCGGAGAGAAACGATGGGCGCACCTGGCAGCGGGTGCTTTGTTGGAAGTGTTGAAGCGGGCCAATGATCGCCGGAGTGTCGAGGTCATCCTGTGCTTGCCAGAAGAAGAACGACCGGGGCGGCCCATTCTTGATGCCGAGAGCTTTCTAAATCGGGTGCAGACGAACCTAGGTCTGGACTATTCCTTGCGCAGTCGGCTGGTGGCGCACGGCCGCCCTTCTGGCATCGTCGCGCTCAGCACCGCACGCAAGGCCCTTGCCAGGGATCCTAACCATGAAATCGTGATTTTAGGGGTCGATAGCTATCTGACAGGGCGTACAATCCAGCACTATTTATCTCAGCAACGTCTTCTAACAGCCGACAATCCCGAGGGTTTTCTTCCCGGAGAGGCTGCCGCGGCAGTTCTTTGTAAAGGGACGGGTCCCGGCATGAATGTTGGTGGCATTGGCCTGTCTCGAGAAGAAGCACATTTTCTCAACGGTCAGGACGAAGATGGTTTCAATCTTCCATTGCGCGGGGAGGGGATGACTGCCGCTTACAAGGATGCACTGTCTGAGGCTGGTCTTGGTCTACATGAAATCGGGGTGAAAATCGGTGACCTGATTGGCGAAACTTTTTGGTTCAAACAAAGCGAGCTTGCCTCATTGCGCACGCAACGCGAACGCAGTGAAGTGCACCCGATTTGGCCAATTGCAGCGGCCTTAGGAAACATAGGTGCGGCGGTGGTGCCGGTCATGCTGGGATGGGCTCTCGCTGCGGTGCGCAAAGACTACGCTCATCGAAAGCCGCTTTTGATCGAGTCCTCGGCCGATGATGGCGCGTGTGGTGTTGCGGTTGTTGGGGGCCTCACCACATGACTGTTTTTGCCAACAATCTGGAGATTTCGGCAAAGGCCCAAAGCTGCAAAATCATCGCAGCCTTCCCTGACACGTGCTTTACCCCACCTCAAACTCCAGCGACCCCACCGGGTGTGCCTATTCCTTATCCGAATTTCGCCATGGACAGCGATTTAACCAAAGGCAGTAGCAAGGTGCTGATCGGAGGTAAGGAAGTCAGCATGGAGAATACCAGTAAGTGGTCCAAGGTGTCTGGGGATGAGGCAGGGTGCGCCCCGAAGAAAGGTATCATCACATCAAAGAACACAGGCGCGGCTTACGCGAAAAAGTGGTCAATGGATGTAAAAGTGGAAAGCAAGGGTGTGGTGCGGTTCACGGATATGGCAACGACCAACCATGCGAGCGATCCGGGAGATGATGCCCCTTGGATCGTCGCGGGCATACCGGGGCCGCCAGTTGTCTTCGAAAGCGAAAACTGCCTTGTTGGGTCCTATGATGGAACAAAGGACGCGTGTAACGCGCGCGGGGGCCAGGCGCACCATATAATTCCAGACCAATACGTCAGACAGGGTAATCGCGGTACTCCGCCAAGTGACCCAGCATTTCCATCTGAAGGCGAAGGATGTTGTATATGCGTGGGTGGTAACGCATACGGTTCAGCAGCTTGCGAGGCCAATCCACGATCCGCGCGTGGAATTGCCAACAGGGATGCAACGGTGCAAAGCGGCCGCTCGTACGCAGCGGCAACCGGAACAACAAGCCTTGCCACGCTGCGCGGTCACGGTTTCCTGCATCAGTTTGACGAACGTTTCCGCGAGATGTCTCCTCCGTCAGTGGCGAATGCATTGAAAACAGCGAATGACCTGCTTGATGAATGTGTCGAATACAACCAATCCGCTGTTGATGGCGAGTGCGCGAAGCAGGCGAAGAAGTGCATCGCTCAACAATACTCGACGGCGAAAAGCCAAAACAAAAACCTGAAGAAGTTCAAACCACGAAGCCAAGCCTCCAAGGACAAGCGTCAGTCGCGTTTGTTTGGGTAACTTGCCGCAATGCTGAAGGGCCATTCGAATGTTTACGCTTCCGATCTCAGAAACACACGCCATCGCCATTGACGATTCAGATGAAGACAACTGGTCTGTCTACAAGGTTGATTTTGAAAAATGGACGTTTGAGTCTTTCAACGTGGAGGGGGAGGGCTCTGTCCAAGGCGCACATTATGACAAAACCCGTGATTTGGTGTGGATAGTTGCGCATGGTGCATTGTTCGCCTTGCAGCCGTCTGAAGAAGAACTCTTCGGAGCACCGCAACCACCAAAAGACTTCTTCATCTACTCAGTTTCGGGTGACGAAGATCAAGTCTATGCGTGTGGTGAGTATCAGAACCTGTGGCGGTTTTCCTGGTCGAGCAAGCAATGGACACCCTTGCTGGAACCAAGCGCGAAACCACCAGACTCTGATGATGCGCAAATTCAGTCTCAGAGAGTGAAAGAGTACGCACGAAAACATCCTCCTCTGTATGCCGGTTTTGCAGCAGGTTCTGACTATGTGTTCTGTGGTGCGCTTGGCGTGCTCGTTCGGGTGCGTCAGGACAACGTCGCGAGGACCGAAATAGCGACCGGCGCGAGACTCATCTCTGGTCATGCCGAAAACGGGCATATCGTGTTGTCTGGTGACAGCAACGGAGCGGAAATTTACAAAGGCGATTTCGACAATGGTTTTGAGCTTTTCTTTGCTGACAAGCAGCCATCCCTGCATCGCACGGCGTTGAACGACGGGGACCGATTTATCGCTATTGCCGAGTACCCTGCATCCAATCTGCACAACCTGTACATCCATGAAGATGAAGAGTTGATCCCATACAATACGGGCTGTGCGCGCGAACCATTTCCACTGACAAGCCTTGTCACTATTGGTGACACCCTTTGGGCGACTGATCTGGCCGGTATGTTTCAGCGAAGAAGCGGGAAGTGGTCCTATGTCGGCATCGAGGACCTCAAGAGTGGAGCATTGTCGGAGGAATCCTGACTTGTGGTCAAATATGACGCTCCAAGTACGCCCTTACTTTGTCCACTTCCAAACTTGCCACATGCATATCCTTCGCACTCGGCTGCAGCATTCGGACGACGAACAATTCGCCTGGTTCCGGGAATTCGGCAAGGCGATCTTCGGCCATTGCCAGCCCCTCGGCGCCAGCAATTCGAAGACCATCCAGATGCGCTTCCAACCGTTCGGTCAGTCGAGCAATTTCTTCTTCATGGGCTTCTTGGTCATCCGGGTTTTCCGGAGTTTTTTCCTGTAGAGTCGCGTCATATTGCATCCAGAGGAACGCTGCCTGTTCGGCATGTTGTCGAAGGATATTGGGTAGGGCAGGGGCCGCCATTAGTTCAGGTTGATCGATCCGCCACGGATCCGGTTGGATGCAGAGGCGTGGCTGACCAGATAACTGCCACGAATGGTGATATGTCCATCCTTCTCAAGAATGATACGCGCTTTTCCACAGCGAAGATCAATTCGGTCCTTCGCTTCGATGATCACACGGTCACCATCTCTGACAATGTCGACCGCTGGCCGTTCCGGCTCGAACACTCCTGGTTGAACGATACGACCGATGATGAGTGGCCGATCACGACGCCCGTCTTCGAATAGGAGTGCTACTTCGCATCCCGTGTCCTCTGACCCCAGTGCAACGGTTGACCTTGCAGCAATGGCTTTGTCCTTAGGGTTTCCAGCAAAAACAACCTGTGCTGCGCCGTCTTGCACACCAAGAAAGATGCCAATGGCAACTCCATCCAGCGTTTCATTTGCTATCATCGCGGGCGCCTCCCTTTAGCTGCAGTTCTTTGTGGGTGAACCTGTTTTGCGGTGGCGGAACACCATTGTCGTGCGGCAGACTCCGGTTCGAAAAACCGTGCAATGCCCACCAAATTTGTTTGAATACTGAGCTACTTCTATGCATTCGATCAATGCGTCAAATCTAGCTCAACTACAGGTTTGAGGTAAACACTTGTGTTCAGCTCTTTGGCCATTTGTTAGGTGTGGATCGACCTATCCGGCTGGCGGTGAAGGATCGAGATTCGCTGACAACTCTTTGAAAAGAATTTCTATATTGGATCTGAGCTGAGGTGAGAGCATGCCCAGCGGCAGTTGTCGGATTTGCTTTGATGTGGGCGCCAGATAGCTTTCAACAGGATCGACAAAATGGCTACCATACGTCTGCACAACCGCTTCTTGCTCTTGCGCGATCCAGTCCGTTTGATCCGAGAGATTGATCGGTACGGCAGCGTCATACTGAGCGGCAAAATCGGGCATCCAGCCCAACGCATCATCCGCCATACGCTCAAACAGTTTCTTTCTTAGATTGAGCCGCTGGGGGTAGTTCAGGGTGGTGTTGCCAAGTATGTTCATGTGGCGACCAAGTTCGACCTGCCAGTCTGGGGCGGTCGTGTTTAACTGTTTGGTCCTGAAAGCGTCTTCGTGACCAATACCAAAAATATCGTCGACGAAATCCTGACCGTAATTGTCCACATCACTTTTCCGCGCATCGTAGCAGAGAATGCGCAAGGTGCCCGACCCAAAGAACTCGCAAAGACGGTCCAAATGCAGCATTGGCAGCGGAGGAACAAGATTAGGCCGCCCGGTGTCAACAACAGCGTTCTCAAGGTACTCTTCAAACGATAGTTTTTGACCATGTTTGATCAGTTCGCGCCAATGGCTTGCCAGTAAGTTGGGCAAGCGACGGATAACATAGATAATCTCAACTTGGGTTTCGCCAAAGGCCGGTTTCAAACGCGCCAACCCCTTTTTGTCCAATGCTGAGATCAGTTCACTTGAGATGAAGACCGTGTCGTGTTCGTCCATCTCATTGGCCAATTCCACCAGCAGAGAGCTATCTTTGCCCCAGCATGCGCGCGCCACATCCTGATGTGCCGCCCCATCGAGCCCTGTGATCGGATAGTGGATTCCGTATCGTGCCAAAAGGCGTCGGTTCGTTGCAAACATATGCTGGAGCGCCGTCGATCCGGTCTTGTGTGGTCCTACATGAAGAACGATGCGATCGGCCATAGTGTCTCACCGATAGCCCAAATCAGCGGCGAGAGACTTTGTGATGTCTTTTACGGGAGACGTGTAAGGCTCCATCGAGATAGTTTCCGCACTTCCCAAGATTATGCTGTTCTCGGCATTGGGGGCCCCGAGCAGTATCCGTTGGAGGATTTGTCTCATGTTGACCCGTCCGGCTCGGAGATCTTCCATGCGGATTTCGGCGTAGGGTGTCGACCGCTCTATGGCCGTTTGCCGTGCATTGGCCAGTCGGCGCGTCCATGCGCTTGCCTGTTGCCGTTCCTCCCCCCGGGTATTCTCCAAACGGTGGATCCAAGCAGGATGGCTTAGGATGTTCAGTACTGGGAGTGCGGTTTGTGGGAGGATGATCGACGTTTCAAGATGCAGTCGCAGCCCGGGAAACGAAGCGGCCAAGTGAGACGAAAGATCTTCGAAATCATTTATTTTCTGAGCTAAAACAACGAGGTCCGCGCCAGAGTTGATCTTGACTGGCGACTCTTCGGTACGACGAAATATGGGTAGTGTCTCGGTTTCCGACGGCAGGCTGTCAATGGCCCCAACGATGTCAAATTGCGCAGCTGCCTTTCGGTTAAGGTGCCATAGTTTCTGCAAATCGCGTTTGGCAAAAACACGGCTATAATACTGCCCCCGGATATCATCCAGCGAAAAGCCAAGATAATGATCAAGTCGCAACCTCTCGGCGGCCACGTCTTCCACTCTTCGTGTGATGGTATGCCCGCCCGTCGCCATCCAAACATCCAAGGGTGCGTCGCGACGAAAAAGTCGTTGTTTTTCGTCGCGCTCCATCATTCTTGTGGTTTGGTTCATCGTTCGACGGAAGTTTAACCGATCGTGCTCCTCATCATCGAACAATGGCAGATGCAGGTGTTCGTCGCATGCGAATGCGACCTGATCGACGGAACTGACAGCCTCCCGAATGGTCATTCCATCTTTGGGTGTCAGGAATTCATCCACATCCGCATGAATTATCCAATCGCTTTTTTGGGCTTGTATGACCTGAGACTTCAGTTCCAATTGAGCAGTCAGATCAAACGCACCCGTAAAGGGTGTGGATATGACATCCTTGACAGATGTTCCCAGATGTCCGGTAGCGATCTTTTCCGTGGCATCGGTCGATCCATGGTCAATCACAACGATCTCGACGCCCATTTTTTGGTTATGATCTATAAACGCTGGTAACAATGCTTCTGCGTTTCGGCATGTCACGACGGCGGTTACTTCGGAGTGTTGGCGTCCAACAACCGGTGCTGAAGTTGGTGCAGTGTCCGCAAGACCGGGGAAGTTCAGATTTTTGTCAGAGTGATACTCTGCAAGTTCAGAAAGCTTATCCTTCCGATTTGATAGTGGCAGCCCAACTCTTTTGAACAAGCCAAGTCGGTGCAAAAAAACACTTGGTTCGTTGACCGCCAAGTACTCCTCATGTTTGCGCGCATTCAGGGCAAGCAAGGCGGGCAGTGCTCCGATGGGGATACTCTTGGTCTTGAGCAATTGCCAACTGATGCCAAAGATTGGCCATCGTTTGAGTTTGGACCGTTTCGCACCTTCCACACCGCATGCTGCATAGCTGATCCAACCCGTTTCCTCTCGAAAAAGCAGGCATGAGGGGAGCGAAAGCTGCGGTCCTTTCGAGAGCAACAACACCATGAAATACCAATCATATGCGTATCCGGCTTGTATCGGAAAAGAAGCGCGCGCAGCCTCGGTCCGCATCAATCCATACATCCGTGTTCCACCTGGATGGGCCAGATAGCGTTTTATCCTCTCCGTCTTGAGACCCTTCAGAAATCCGAGGTTGGGGATAGGCTGAGGCGAGTCACCGATGAACTCTGCAGAAGGGATTGCTGACACCGCTGAAGGCGCAGCATCAAGCGCGGCAACCGTCTCTTCCAGAAACGCCGGATCCCAATAATCGTCACCTGCGAGCCAGACAAAGTAGGCTGTGCGTGCCTCCCTCAGGGCAAGCTCAAAGTTGTGAAAGACCATCCGTCGATCATTCTTACGCACCGATATACGCGGTTCGGCGGTCGCCAATTCTTGTGCAATTACATATGTTTCATCGTCGGACTGGTCGTCCGTGATCAAAAGTTCCCAGTCCTGAAAGGTTTGCGCCAACACAGAGGACACCGCGCGTTCCAACGTTTCAGCGTTGTTGAAGACGGGCATTCCGATTGTGACGCGGGCGGTCATGCGCCAACCTACCTAAACTGCATGAAACGCGACACCGCTTGGTTTTCGCGTCATGGCCAGTGTCGAAATAAGATCGGCTGCCTGTTGCGCCCCGTTTTCCAATCTTGCCCGCTTGCAGTTCAGGCGCAGCGTTTCGCGGGTTTTCGGGTCCAAAAGGCGGCGTAGCGCTCGCTCGAACTGTATTGTGTCATAACTGCGCGCACTGAGTGCCAAGCCACATTGTGCAGCATAGTCTGCACGCAGCCATTGTTCGTCCTGTTCGGGATGTTGGTTGGCCGTAAATAAAGTGGGCAGAGCGGCCGCTAAATTCTCATGAAACGTATTGTAGCCTGCCAGCGCTATCGCACCGTCGAAAGCATTGAGCAGTCTTGAAATCGGAAAGACATCCAAAGTCTTCACGAACGCTGGCAAATCCGGCTCTTTTTGCGTTATGCGCCATCGCGCGAAAACAAGCTGAACCGGGCGCGGCTGCAAAGCGGGATCGCCGATAGAGCAGATTTTCTTGAGGACCCCCGGCATGTCAAAATTGTTGCCGGATCCCAGTTGCAATACAAATGCGGGACGATCCGGATCGAGCCCGATCAAGGCACGCGCAGCTCTGCGATCCAGCATCTCAGACTGATCAAGATACCGGATGCTCGGCACTTGCCGTGCCTCTATTCTACGCTCAACGGTCGGGCCACGATCAACGGGTGCAGCAAGTTCACCTGGTTCCAATACTGTGTCAAATTGGGACGTATGCTGCAGGAGATCTTCGCGTACATCTGCCGGCCAAAGCGGCCTGCGTTGCCAGACACTCCACATCTGCGGAAAATCCGGAAGAACCCGAAGCAGGGGATCGTAGGGAACATTTCCATCGAGCACCAACACATTGGGCCTGTGAAATCGCAGAACCATGTCCAACTCGACCGAGAGTTTTTGGTTCCAATCACTGTACTCAATCCCAATGGATCTGAAATACGGCAAGTACTCAACCTTGAAGCCCTGTTTCTCGGCAACGCTAAAGGCCTTGCTCATCGTCACGATGACAGGGTCACATTGATCAGGCAAACGTCGTGCAGTTGCCAGACAACGGGTGATGTGGCCCATTCCGACACCATTGGACGTCAGATAAAGAACACCAGCCTTGCGTGCAGCGGTAGCTTTCGGCAGCCGGTTCGGAGGGCCGATCCGCGCTGCAACCCGAGCGACGGACTTGTCCGGGCCGAAATGAGATTTCACGAAGTCCAAAGCACGCTCTGACTGCCTGGTGTAGGCATTGGGGTCATTTTCAAAGCCCAGTACTTTGTCCAAGACTTCACTCGGCTCGCAATAAACTGCTGCGTCTCGAAAGAGCGGTTCAAAGTGTTCAGGTAAGAAGCAAACAAGACCGGTCGCCATTGCTTCCAGAATGGATCGTCCAAAGGCTTCAACCCAAACCTCGCTATGGAAATAGGAGAAATAATCCAGACCCGCCAGAAAGTCTTCAACCGGCATGGCGTCAAAGGGCAGAACATCCCAGTTCTGAGGTCGTTCCTCGACAATCTCATCGAGCTGGTTGCCCCATCCCATCAGACGAACACGGAGTTGGTCCGTATCCGGATAAGCATTCTTGAATTCCGCTTCACTGTCCGGCCACTTTTCGATACCGGGCCGACTATGCCGACCAAGCACCGGCGGCTGCCCCCTGAATCTGGGACGACTTTTGCGAAACCCATCTGCGTCGATTGTATTGACCCAATCTGATTGTGTCAGGGCAGGGGCCAAGGTGACCCTGTTGAATGCGTCGCGAACCTTTGGGCCAACGGGCGCCCAATCCACCTGGCCAAACTGTGCTTCGGTTACGCGCATTGTACGCAACAAATCATATTGTTCATTTCCGTCGGCATCGATGGGGGGATGATGCACAATCATCACAAAACGTGGACAGCTGATCCCCAAGGGCAACGCTGGCAGGTGTTCGAAAACGGCCGGATGATGTAGACAACACAGCTCTGCCTCAACCGGTTGACCGGGCGGAACCAGATAAGCCAAGCCATCCTCAACCAACGCTCGAATCCCGGGGTGAAAGCTGCGCCGCCCATCGAAAAGGTTACTCGCATAGGCCAGTAACCCCACCCGGTAGCCTGCGCCGTGCAACGCCCTCACATCGGAGACTATGGACGTGGACGTTCCGCCCGGAAAGCGAAAGTCTCCAACAAGTAATACATCGACTCTCAAAACTGGTGTTCTCGCAAAAACTGAGGTTAGTCTAACAAGGAATTGATGTTTGTCTATTTTCAGCGACAAGGCTTCCTGATGGTTTGGAACAAGTTCAAGCGAGCAATTTCCGCTGGTCATCAGGCGGTTGATGTCTCATTGAACGGTGCCCCATCAGCGCAGGATGTGTACAAAACAAGCTGGGCGCTGATCCATCTGGATGATGCCAAAACTGCCGAAGACAGCCTGAACGATCTCCAAGCCATTTGTCAGCGGTCTGGATTTCGCAGTCTGGTTATTTCCAACATGTTTCCACCGACTTTGATCAATCAGCCGGAAATAATTTTTGAATATGTGCCATTGGACATGCGCTCAAGCTTGGATGAGGGTGCGGGGACGGCGACGTCAGAAGAGTATTTGATGGCCCGCTTAGAGCACATCACGCAATTCTGGCAGGTTGTTGGGTGCACATGGCATGGCAACCGCGCATCGGAAATCAGGTCGGTTGCAGCCACTCGGTGCGGGCCAAACTCTGTCTTTGCAGCCTGACGTTGATATTCCTATTTTGATTAACCGCTGGTTTCTGCTATGATCCGGTCATTAGATTTTTAGGTTGTATTGAAATGGCTCAGATCACCCGCCTCGCCCTTTTTTGGCGTGCATTTTTCTTGTCATTGATTTTCGGATCGACCGCAGCAAGCGCGGACGAAGCCGAAAACAGGCTGTGGCAAAACACAGTCTCCCAAAACACGCCAAGTGCATATTTCAACTACCTCAGCAGCTATCCGGCAGGTGTATTTGTCGAGCAGGCTGTCAATGCGCTGGTCAACCTGGGGTGCGTGAACCAACGTGGGATCGACACTTCATGTGGCGAAGCTCTTGGCACCGATAGATCGGTAGCGCCGAGCGTTAACAGATCAGTTGAGAGCGAAAGGGTTGGTGACAGCCAGCGTCAACAATCTGCTGGTGGGGGCCTGTACTGATGACCATACTTCCACGTTGTTTTTATGCCGGATGTGCAGCGCTCGTGTTGACCGGATGCGATGCGATACCGAACGAAGACGGATTGTATCTGGTTGAAAAACCAGAAGGGGGCGTGTCGTCCGTTCAGACCTCCAAATCGATCACTCAGATTGCCGCCGCTTTTCAAGCCGCTGGCTTTAAGGATGTTGCAATTGTTGATGCTGGTACAACCGTTGAGGCCAGCACCCGATCTGAAAGAATGGTCAATTGCGGGACAATCGCACAGGTTGCCCTTGGAAACCGGGCCACTTTCCCAGGGTCAGCGCCGCGTGCCGCGGTCATCTACAATAATGAGCTGTTTGTTCGCTTAGTGGACACAAAGTCTACTGTAAGAGTTCAGATGGGGGAGGGTGACCTCTATTCGATCTCAGAAGATCATAGGGTGACACTTGAGTATCAGGCGCCCGATGGAACCACTTTGTTTCGTCAGACAAAATCCTTTGATCAGCAGCAAGGTGCTGCATTCGCAGACGGCGTGTCTTGTGAGAGTGCAGGCGCAGCCAGAGCTGTTCTTTAGGGTAAACGTCCCCACACAGCATCCGCCGTCCGGATCAGAGCTGTAGCCGTATCCTCATCTAACTTGTCTGCGGCTTCAAGAAACGCTTGCTTGCGCGCAATCGCTGGCGTCAAGAACCTAAGCCATTCGGCGTCAGCTTTCGGCCAAGTTTGGATTCTTCCATTTCCGAGAAGTGTTTCGACGGCGCCAAGGTAAGCGTCGCGGTATGGGCCATCGCATACCAACACGGTTGCATTTTCCGATAGAACGCCCGACTTAAAATCGCTTTCCGCAAAAAGTGCCGCTTCTTTCTTGGATTTGGGCTGACGGCGCTCTCCCAAATGCTTTGGAAGGACGGCGTACGGCACCTGATCTGGTGCGTTCATAAACGTCCGAACGGCGCCAAACCGTATGCCGGAAGGAATGATCTGACCTGTCAATTGGCAGTAGGACGAATACCCGATCACACGGTCCCCCGTGCACAGACTGGGGTCAGGCACATGTTTTTCCATCTCGATCGTCGGTTGAACGGCCTTGTCAAAGACAAAGCAATATCCGTCGGCATCCAAAGACTTGACCTTGTCCGCTGGCACCGTCGGGTAGTCACAGGCGCGCCGGGCAGGGCGGTTTTTATCTTCAACAACGCCTTCTGTACGTAAGTGTTCAATTTTGCCGGAAGCGTGCGGGTTCCCCAATGCATCGGCGGCACGCAAGTACCAATCTGCCATCTTCTTTGACGTCGGGGTTTGGCAGGCGCGTAGACAGGACAGTCCGGTATTGTGAAACGCTGAAGGGTGGTCGAGCGTCCGAGCGACATCAAATAGAGCGCGGGCAACCTCGGCGATTTGAGTGTCTGTTGCTGCCATCATAGTCAGGTACCCAATCGCATCATGTCGACTTGCCGCGGGGGTTGCCGACAGCAAGTCCGCGTCGATCAACCATTGAGATTGGACAGTATCGAATTCGGCAATCGGGAAATTCAGCTCCGCTCGAATACAGTCGCCCATCTTGCGCAGGTCGTCTTCCAGCCAATCCCACCTCCACGGCCCGTTGGTTCCGGCGATCCCATATCGCGAAGCAACGTCGCGCGACCAGAGCTCCGACAACCACGCATAATCGTTGACACACCTGGGGTCTCGCAACTGCGTCTGCGCGTGGTGAAGTAATCCAAGACGGGCACCATACAAAACCCAATGCCCATTCGGCGCATGCCGCCCAATCGTGCACCATGTGCCCAAAACGCGGGCAACACTGGCTCGCTGCCACTGGTCCAGCGACAGCCTTTCCACCTCTTCAATAGCCAACTGGTAGAGGAATACGGCCTCTCTGTATCCGGCTCGAAAACCGTGCAAGGCAGTCCGCGCAGGGTCAGTATAGGCGCCGCGTTCGGGCCGGGTAATCTGGCCTGAGCGACCAGGAAGCACACCGCCGATGTCATGGTCCATCGACACCTTGTCGTCTGGCGCTGCTTCATGCGTTCGCATTTCCTGCAAAAGCCTGGTCGGCCAAAGTTTGACAGAGCCGTTACCGCTCCATAATCCATTGACCTGATTTCTGCTGAGCCAATCAAAGCGAAACAAATCATGCATCAGCGCTGTCGGAATCGTCGCACCTAACAGGCGCGGATCAAGTCGTGTATCCGCGTCAACCGTCACCAACCATTGTCCGTCAACAGCGTTCGCAGCCGCCTTGTGACACGCATCCAGCCCTTTCACTCCGTGGACACGCTTTGCAGTCGGAATCTTTGATTTTAAGTCCCTCCAGTTCCAATCTGCCCACGGTTCATCATAGGACAGAAAAACGAACGGCACGTCGCCTAACTGACAGGTTTCGTGGTCTTGGCGAGCCTGCGCGATGGGCGTGTCGTGGATCATTCGCTGACAAGATTGAAATCGAGCAGACCGTACTGCTCTATCCAATCAGCCGCCATCTGCTCACCACTCTCGATTTGCTTAGACGACATTTCACCTATAATTGATGCAATGCGTATTTCAGCATCGTTCAACTGTTTGACCGAGTCACGCGTGTCTCGCAGCAACGCACCGTCCCTTGCGATGATGTAGTTGGCATAGGCCTCGGGAAGATCGGGTTGGCGGCTCCGAGTTCCTGTGCGCAGGATGCTGCCGATGTAATTGTGGGCGCCAACGAAGTTCCTCTGCGCTGACAAACGGAAGTAAGAAAGGGCCTTTTCGAGATCTTTCTCAACTCCGTTGCCTTTTTGGAAGGCCTTGCCGAGTTCCAATGCGGCAAAGGGGTTTCCTTCTTCGCTTGACCTGGCCAGCCAACGGATACCGGTTCTGGTGTCCCGCTGAACGCCTTTACCAGCCATGTAAGCCCTTCCGATAAGGTTCATAGCGTCTGAGCTTCCAAGCGTTGCAGCCGTTCGGTAAAACTCCAAAGCAGTTTCATCGCTCTTTGGCACACCAAGGCCCTTGCGATATGTGCCACCGTAAGCGACGTAGGCTGGGGCATAGCCTGCGTCCAACGACAGCCTCATCCAACGTCTGGCCTCAGGGAATGACTGTTGCCGTCCCCAGCCTTCGCGGTAGTAGACGCCCAGAAGCAGCCGGGCAGGGGCCGAGCCCAGGAGCGCCGCCTCTTGAACCGCTTCAAACGCTTTCTCGTTGTCCGGTTCAACTCCCATACCCAGCCGGTATGCCGTTGCGATGCCAGTATACGCCGTCGGGTTTCCACGCACTGCGGCAAGTTCATAGTAGTGCAGTGACTCTTCGAACCTTTCATCCAGATTGAGGACCCGGGCCAGCAATCCAAGAAGCCTGGCATTCGTGGGATCATCGCGAACTGCCTCAACACAAGCCCGCATCGCTGCCCGTGTATTGACCAAGTCATGAGGGACAGGATCGACCAAAGCCAAAGGATCCCCAATCCCCGTCGCCAAGATATCACATGCAGTGATTTGAACCAGCAGCCCTCCGGGAACGTCCTCATCAGCACCTCTGACTCGCAAATCCAGCAACGGAAAACTTGGTGTTCCTTCTGCGCTCACTAGCGTCAGTTGCCGTTGCGCAACTTCGGCCAACGTGTCCTCGGGGAAAAGCGATGCAAACTGCTCGAAATCTCTGGGATCCGCACTGTCCACAACGGTCAACCACGCAGTGGTCGAAAGCGTTATGTCGCGGTTGGACACAAGTTGCGCCAATGCTTCGGCATCTTCGGCAAACCGGGGGCGCAGCATGATGGCCTCCTTGGAGTTGTCGACATACCAGGGGGTCTGAGCACCGCCCGTGGCCAACCGAACCCGCGCGCGCACCAGCCTCAATACGTCCCGGAACTCAGTTTCCGCACTTTCGAGCGCTGTCACCAACGCAGCCGTATAAGGGCTGTTGCCATACGCTCCGTCAAATGCAACCGCACCTGGTGCCGTCGAATAGGCCACTATCGTGTTGTCAGGCGCGTCAAACAACGCAAGGCCAACCCCGATCGCTTCCTCGTTAGGGAAAGGGGAGTCGCGGCATGCGTCCAAAATGACAACCAGCGACTGCGTGTCGAAATCATTTAGCGTCTTGATCAGATCGTTCACTGATATCGCATTGCGCTGTAGAAAATCGGCCCCGGCCGGTACCAGATCTGAGGGCAGGGCATAGTTCTTCCCATCGACCTGTAACCCGTGGCCAGCAAAGTAGAACAGACCAAGTTCTGCGCCCCGGTGCTTTTGTCCGATCTGATCAACAGTGTCTTCAATTTTGGCCTTGGTCGCGTTCTCTAAATAATAGACCTCAAAGCCCATGTCGTTCAGCGACGCCGCAATCGCACGAGAGTCATTCACAGCGTTGCTGAGCGATGGTATTGCGCGACTTTCGTATTCGCCCACACCCAAGACAAGTGCCCAACGACTTTCAGCCAACGCAGGTGTGGTCGTGAGACAAAGAAGAGCGAGGCAAAACCTTGCCCTTACACAGAAAGCGACAATTAACTTCACGCTTGGACTTACGGTCATCATCGTACCGGCCCTCTAAATGATTTGGATAAAAACAGTGAAAGCTTGGGTCCTTCGTCGATTTGAGTCAAGTTGTACGAAACTGTGCGCTGCAGAGGCAGAGGGTTTGACTTGAACAACAACGGACCGACTTACGTTTCTTTTGAGCACACAAACGCAGTTCATGCCCGTACTGTGCTTGTTGACTGGATGCTCGGAAATGCGTGCAGCTATGCCTGTTCATATTGCCCAAAATCTCTTCATGACGGCACGGTGCGTTGGCAAAATCCGGATGACGTTGTCGACTTTTACGACCGGCTCCAAATCCACTACGTCACACACCGCAATCGACGTGTCTGGCTACAGTTCACTGGGGGAGAGCCGACCATGCACCCTCAGATTATACGCATCTTGGAAGAGGCGAGTGCGCGTGGGTTTTCGGTGAGTTTAATTTCAAATGCGTCCCGGACACATCGGTTCTGGACCAAGATCAAACCGCACTTGAACGCTGTGATTTTAACGTACCACAGTGAGTTTGCAGATTTTGATCACTTCAAAGGCGTGGGGGAGATTTTGGTTCCTGATGTACCCGTACACATCAACGTCACCATGAAGCCAGCCGAATTTGACAAAATCCATGCTGACGCCCTCGAACTTCGCCAGGCCTTTCCTGACGCAACAATTTCGCTCAAACCGCTTCGGGTCGATTTTGAAACCGAGCTCTACGAGTATTCAGACGCGCAAATGGCGATCATGGACGCTGGTTTGCCGGGTGGTGCAGGACATCCTGATAGGCTGCCCAGAGCCACGATGGTAGGAAGAACTGCTTGCGGGAACCGAAGCCGTCTGCGTGCAAATGAAATCATTTTGCGCAATCTCAACCGGCTCAAGGGTTATCGGTGCAATGCGGGGCTCGAGTCTCTGCGTATCAAGGCATCCGGCCAAGTCTTTCGTGCGACGTGCGGTGTGGGCGGTTCGATTGGGACGTTGGGACAAACCTTCGAACTTCCATACGCACCCATTTCTTGCACTGCGGATCAATGCGGATGCACCGCTGACATATTGATCACCAAGTCTCGTTCTGAGCAGTTCGCGTGCAAGTGAGTTTTGGTTGAGCTTCAAATTGGAGTGAAGCGTACTCACTCTGAGTTCTTGCGTGGAGTATCAGGCACTAAATCCGCACCTATATTTACATAATGTGGATTATGCGTCTGTTGCATATAACGGTACCATCGTTGTTAAGTACCCTTAAAAATGAGACTCCTATTATGAGACTCGATTTACGGATAAGTTCTAGAATACTGCCCCTTTAGGTTGGAAGCACGAGTCTGGCGATGTTGAGTATGTGCCGCTCGAACTGATCATAGGTATTGCGGTACATTAGCTCTCGGAGTCGGTGCATAGGTGTTGCGCCAGATTCAAACCCGAACGCTTCACCTTTGTCTTCAAGCATGCAAATCACGATTGCCAATGCCTTGCAACGCTCCACCAGATGACAGATGTGGAACGGCTGTGCCAACTGACGGGTTGAGAAGCCCAGCTTGGCCGGTAATGGAAAATACGCGCTGTCGAGCACATCAACCGGACGCAGGTCATTTGGCTTCTCGGCGCTGAGCAAAAGATCGAGTAATCCGCGAACTTCAGAGACAAGGCGCTGCCTCTTAGATAGCCCTGCCCTCTGTCGCACAACCTTCAGGAAGAACTGTTGGTAAGTGATGATCTGATCCCAAACCGGTTGGAGCGTTGCATCGTCGTTCCAGCCTTGGGCATGCTGGTTGGCAACGAAATCATATCCCAATCGCGCGTCAAGCGGCGTAAAGCAACGCGGACAGATCAGCGCCATCTGATCGCGATACAGCGCGTAGTCCGGGTTTTCCACGAAATGATAGCAGTTTTGGCAACGTTCAATCAGTGGCCGTTTGTGGGCCGAGCACATCGTGACGAAGGCAAGTGGCCAATCGAGACGCAAGAAATGATCCCCGCCCCCTGCCCGATCTTCCATAAGGCAAAGCGGACACCAGCCAAATCGCAGTTTCTGGCTTGGCGCTACTTCAAGTGTATCGGGGTCCCGTGCAGCACCGCTAACCGCGATGGTGCTAGGGCCAGGGCTGATGGACAATAGATGCGCGGGCAGTGTCATTGCCCGAAGGTCATCCAGAGATACACGCAGTAACTTTGCGATTGCCGCGAGAATATTGTCGTCGGAATTAATCGTCAGGGCATCTGCCGACGCTGATGTTTTTGCCGCCTGCCCGGGCAAGCAATGCTGGATCAGTCGATCCACACTGACTCCGTATACTGCGGCCGTGCGCATCAAGAATGAAGTCAGGCACTCTCCACTGATAGGTGCGACCGTGATTGGCAGCGACTTCTCAAGCATATTCAGACCTTGCGAAATAGTCGCGCCACAATTGGTAAGTGATCCGCTCTTCAGCGCTGTATATCGCGTAAGACCCCAGTTGGGTCAGTACATCGAGCATGTTGCGCGTGGTTCCGCCCGTTCGTCGAACAAGGGCTTTGCGCAGGCTTTGATCATCGCACAGGTCAGATGTCCGGCGCAGCGGACACCACCTCTGGAACGCTTCCAGAAACACAGTAAGCGCGGGATCTGATGCCTTAAAGGGCTGAATTTCGATCAGTTGTGTCCGATCAGCCAATTGCGGGTCATTCATTACCAGGGGATGCAGCTCAGGTGGCCCAACAAGCGCCGTCTGTAGTCCATAGCGAGATGTCGCAATTCTGATCATGTTCAGGACAGGGCCTTGGCGCGACTTGGGAAGGTTGCTCAGCGACTGCATGTCTTTTAAGAGCAGCATCCGTGTCCCGATCTGGGTCAGCAGTTTTAGCCATCCGGTGGCATGTGGGCCCGGTCCGCCGATGTGATGTTTGGGAGCCCCAACGAACTGGCAAACCTCGGCCCCGATTTCACGCATACTTCCATCGGACGGAATGTGTGCAACAACAGCGGGATGACAGGAAATTCGCTGATCTTGCTGAAGGTAAGCAGGAAATGCCTCCGCCACGCGGTCGATCATCCAACTCGCCCCCATGCCATTTGGGGTGAGCAGAAATGTTATAGGTTTAAGCGGACGATCGACATGGGTCGAAATTGCATCACGGAGCCAGGATTCAACCTGATCCAAAGGTTTGACTGGAAAATACGGGAGCTCGATTAGATACTCCATCCTTTCGGCGATGCCCTGCCCCGTAACCACCTGCGACCGGGGTGACAAATGCTCATACGTCATGATCGTGCCCCCTTGAGCCCATGAAGTTAAGGGCATCTGGCTTGAGTGCGCCACTCGAAGACACCCGAATACCTTCGGCGGTTTTTTGGCGGTCGCGCTTGCGCCTCTTTGCCTTGCTGACGATGTCATCGCGGAGTTGGTAATGCCGGAGTAAATGCGCAGGAAGCGGACTTTGCAAAGCCGGACCGAGTGGCAGTTTCGGGCCCGGCCCACCAAGCTTCCACGACATGTCGAAGGAAGGCCTGTGGGGATTGCAACTAAACTGTAGTTGAGGAGGCTTTCACTTTTTGTGGAACGCGAGAATCACTTTGAAAAGTCTAGCTTAAGCAGGCGGCAAAACCTTGTAAGTTATCATAAGAAAATCATCACAGCCCATTTGCATGCGATGCCATGATTTGTTTGATGTGACCTTGCACTGAAGATCCCACTGTACGCCAACATGTGAATTATCAATGCTAACTATAGCTTTCGTTGTCGCAATACCCGAGATACCTCGCGGCTTTGTGCTAGACCAGAGAACACTATATTCTTGAGGCTCGAACGATGGATCGACTTCCACTTCAACGCTATGAATATCTCCTGGACGCAAAGCGACCGTCTCGTGCAGAAACACTCCAATGCCACCATTGTGTACATTCGGACATTGCGACCGCAAAAAGGTGTTTCCGAGAGAGTCCGTCACTCTCATGATGGTCGGAACGTTGAATTCGGATTGCTGGGCCCATGTTCGAATAATACTCCTTAAGTGAGTCTACGGTGTCGCCAGTGTAACAAACAATCTGCTCGGCTTGCCTTAGGCTTATGGGATTACCATCAGCTAGGCGATTCCTAGGCTGGACCAGCCTGTTTAAGACCTCTCTGGCTTGCTCGCCGCCTAGCGGAAACGCGACTTGAAGTGCCATCTTGAAGGCAGGATAGTTCTTTGGATTACAGATGACATCGATGAGCTCGCCAAAGTCGAGGGCGTCAACGCCTCTCGGAAAACGGCTCGGGTTTGTTTGAATACGCTGCAGTACTTTTTCAGAAATTGACTTCTTAATAAGTGCATTTCCCGCAGGGTCCGTTTCACGAAGGTAGTCTTGAGAAAGCGCCGCGAAATGATCATGAGTCAATCTCCGGAGCCAACTCTCCAGATTGTCCAACCTCAAACGGCAAATTTCACGTAAATCCGCATCGCTAAACCGTTCAAGCATTCTCTTGCTACCTTCTGACACAAACACAAACGGTTTGTCGTCTTATGCAGCTTCGTGGTCGCCAGCTCAAGTATAACGCGGTGTGGAGAAGCATGTTATAGAGAACTAATATGGATACTGAGCTGCTCCTAGTTCCGTCGATGCCTTCAGCATTCAGTTCTTGTTGACCAAAGAGAGCAACGATCGAATGACAGCTTCGGGCTGACGAGACGCACCGATTAACCAAATGTTCGGGCGCGAGCATCGAGTGAGATTGCGACAAAATATTCTTGTGCTACAGTCGTCGATGTGGAGGTGAGCAATGGCCAGATGTTATGAATGCCTCGGTAGTGGTAAAGCTAAGTGCACCCTCTGTGGTGGTACAGGAAAAACGCCTAACCAACCAGTATGCGGTGTTTGCCAAGGATCAGGGCGATCTTTTGCGTGCACCGTTTGTCAAGGCACTGGAAAAACATAGTCACCGCGGTTGGCTACTGGACTGCAAAAACGAAAAAACTACCGTTTTGAGCTGTTGCTAGCAGCGGGTGCTGGAGCAGCCACAGCGAAGTTTGGCTCTATCCCGCTGATCGGCCAGAGTTGTCCAATGTCCAATTTCAGCTTCGGGCTGCCGAGCGACCTTGAAGCTGGACACGGCGAAGGTCAGCATCGAGCCCAAAAGTCACTGATGCTGCGGAGAATTCAAATGACCGCGAAAGGAAACCTAGCCTACGCACTATCCTGCCCCGCCGGTCAAGTCCTGAGCAAGCATCATCGCATTGCCGTCGGGATCATAGAAGGTTGCTGTCTTGACCATGCCTTCAACGACATCGGTTTCGCCGTCAAATTTAACTTCGGCCCGTTTTATTTTCTGCCGCGCCGCATCCAGATCAGCGATACCGAAGACAGGAACACAGTTTCCAGGCGCAGGCTCCGTATGTTCGCCCAAACCGATTGTCACGCCGGTCGTTTTGGTCTGAAGCTCTGACCACCCTGCCTCATCTGCGTGGTAGATCGTTTCAAATCCGAGCATGCTGCCGTACCACTCAGCACTTGCATGGCGGTCTTTGACTGACAGCGCGATGGTGATGGTTTCTTCCAGTGAAATGAGCGACATGGGCTTCCTTTTTCATAGAAATATATTAACTATATTTTATGGACATTAAAATCTTTGTCAACACTACCTCAAGGGCGTGGGCCATTCCTATTTTGGCGAGCCTGCATGCAGGCATTGCCGGAAGACAAGCGCCGCTACTTGCTGCCACCGGAGCGAGCAGGACTGCTTTCGCGCAAAGCATGGATCACCTCATCTCGATCGGACTGCTGGAACGAAACCCTGGCTATGGCCATCCGCTGCGTCCAGAGTTTCGACTGACAGAGCTTGGTGTTTCCGCAGCTGCCCTTGCCAACAAAATTCAAAGTGTCACTGCTGAGGGAGATCAAGATTTGCTCCGGCGTTCATGGACCTTGCCGGTTCTGACTGCAATCCACAGGCCAAGCCACTTCAATGATATCAAACGAAATTTGCGAACGATTACGGATCGCGCCTTGTCGCAGTCGTTGAAAACGATGGAAATCAGAAGCTGGGTTCACCGCCATGTTGACGAAGCTGCCCGCCCGCCAAGATCCAAATATCGTGCTGTGAACACTGGTGGTTTGATAAGCAGTGTTGCGGCCAGTGAAATCAGCTTTCCAGGATAAGCAGCCCTTCCTTGGGAAACAACGAATGGCGGCAAAGTCCCGCCCTGCGGTCACCTGACCTGTGCAACCCAATGTCGGCTTCGGGCCGCGAGGTGACTTCTATTCTAATTACTGCGGACGTCAGCAGCGAGACTTTTGCGGACCTTAAAGCCGATGCTAGGGTTTCACGGACATCTATGTGCCTAACGCGACAATCCGAGCAGGTGGCATCTGAAATGTTCGCTATCTCGTGGTTGTTGCACATGTGTTCTGGTGTTGGTGAGTTCTGCTTGGATGTCCGTATCGAACCACGCGAATGTCATGCCGCAGCAACGGCTTGTTCTGCCTCACGCAGCACGTAGCCTTGTCCCCAGACTGTATCAATCAACTGCTCTCCATTTGTTGCTACACTGAGCTTCTTGCGCAGCTTGCAAACAAGTACGTCGATAATTTTGGGTTCTGGTTCGTCCATTCCGCCGTAAAGATTGTTCAAAAACATATCTTTGGTGATTGTGTTCCCTTTCCGAAGGCTCAGGAGCTCGAAGATTTGATATTCCTTAACCGTAAGCCTTACTGAAGCTCCGTGTGCGCTCACGGTTTTTGTGTCTATGTTCACTTCGACCGATCCCGTTTTGATCACTGATTGCGCATGACCCTTAGAGCGTCGAATGATTGCATGAACCCGCGCTATTAATTCGGACGCTTCGAACGGTTTGGTGAGATAATCATCTGCACCACGTCCAAAGCCCAGTACCTTGTTCTGCGTGTCGTTTGAGCCAGACAAAATCAGGACCGGTGTCTGAACGTTCGAGCGACGAATGTGCCGAAGCACATCGTGCCCGCTCATGTCTGGAAGATTTAGGTCCAAAATTATCAAGTCGTGTTCGTAGAGTTTTGCTAGATCAATGGCCTCTTCGCCGAGGTCTGCTGCAAAAAACTGCATGTTCGCCCGTTGCATAAGCAATTCGATGCTACGCGATGTGTTTGGATCATCCTCTACAAGAAGAATACGCATTCTAGCCTCCGGAATTTGACAGATTTGTCCGATAATCGAGCGGCTATGACGCTGCTCGTTGCCCAGGCAAAGCATGAGCTCTTCTAGGTGTAACCGCTGTTCTCCAAGCTACATCGTTTTCGAGATCTTTGAGGATGCGCGTGACACGACTGCTCGTATCATTCGCGAGGACGAATGCCGATGTAACCGTTTGTGCACTGGCCGTATGGGCTAGTTCGTACCCTATGCACTCGATTTCGCTCACGAAGAGGTCGCCAATCAGCTCAAGTCTGCTGGGTACCGGAATTCGGCGGATTGTTTTTCGGATGCCTTCAAGGTCTACTGCAGTCTGGTCCATGGTTTGCCCCCAGAAAGAAAGTGAAAAATGAATTCTTAGGCCGCCTTTTTGCAAGCTTGCAAAAGTTCGCGCTTGGCGGGAAATAGAACTCAAAGCGCTTTGACGAGGGGCAAAAACGACGTACTACTCGGATAATGCGACATTTGGCAATCCAACGTTACGTCAATTTGAGCTCCGCACATGGTATAGTTTCCGCATGGGCAAGTGAAAGCACGCACATAGCGATAGCCTGCCAAGCACCACACAAACTGTTCTTGTGTTAGTCGCTGCCTTGCAGTTTCCATCTCGTATCGCGCCGCAATAAGGTTGCCATCGGCGCACAAGACGCAAATCACTTGTCCAACTCTACAGGTAGCATGCCGTATCCAAATGCTGCGACCGCTGTGCACGCGTCTTTCTCGTGACAAGCCAGAGTATTGAAAACAAATGACGCGGCACGAAAGTATCGTTTAGAATACGTTGGTTCACAGCTTAGTTCGAATTTGAAGTCCAGTTTTATTCAAGACTGCTTTGTTGAGCAAAGGCCAATGGCCAACCATGCAGAGGACACGGGGCAAGAGAATGTTGAGCAACACTTCTATCATCGAGACACTCACAGATTTGGACTTTGATGCCGTTCGCGACCTTTTTGCTCAGAATGGGACTGGGAGCCCGTCAGTTCTGTGGAATCCGTCCAGGTTCGATATCACGCATCCAATCATCAAGAGCTTTGCAGATTTTATGGTCTCAGCAGTTCATGACGTGAAAGATGATCAACTTGTCGAGTTCGATGCAAGTTCATTTAGGGCCTGGCTAATGGTTCTAGAGCCCACATCGGACGGTAAAGACTTCAGATACTTGACGTATGGGCCCGGTATCGCCGCTATGTTTGGGAAAGACCTGACCGGACATTGTACATCCGAGATTGGTGGACACATATCTGAGTACTTCATCGCACTTTATTCGGCGGTGAGTCTACGCAAGCAAAGTGTGTTGAGTGTGCACGTACCTCCGATTGGCGTGTTCGCAACAGTCTGGCGCAGGCTGATTTATCCAATCATGGATCAGTCTGGAGAGGTAAGCAAAATAGTAGCCGTGAATGTTCCGGACAACGAGCTTCAGGCAGGGCTCGAAGCTCTGCCGGACCCCGCTCTCATCACGAAAGAAGATGGAACTCTCATGTACGCCAACGCGTCGGCGCGTCGGTTTTTTGGAGAACCGACGTTGCCTCGCAGTATGGCATCGGAATACTGTGACATTGAAATTGAATTGCCCGAAAACATCGTTCGGTTCGCCAATGCGGAGTCATCGACAGTCAGCCGTATCGTAGGGTCCCGCAACCAGATAGTGGTCCATTTTGACGTACGACTAAGCGCAACCTACTTCAGGGGGACACCATACTTCATTGTCCAACTGAAGCCGTACTGAAGTCGGCTTGTATGGCCGACAATTGGTCGTGTTTCAGTCGTGGAAATCGAACGAACCACTAGCTTGGTGAATGAATCTGTCGCTGGTCGACGACTCTTGATCGACCGACAAAAAAGCAGCCATCAGCGCAACTGCAGCGAAAGCCCGGTTTTGTACTGCAGACTGTAAGTTCAACGAGGCGCCGAGATCGCCCGTGCAGCGAATGGCCGTTCGACGCAGCGAACTATAGGCCGCAAGCGCAAGGACATGCTGTACCAGCAATGACCCCAAAACCCAGAGACGGTTTTGTCCGCAGACAGTCAGTTCAACCAAGCTCCAAGATCACGCATGCAGCGAATGACCGCTAAGCGGGCTGCAACCGCAGCATCTGGCACCATCGCTGGATGTCGGCAAAGGGCTGCGTGTGCGGTTTGCAAAACCACTTTTGACGATCCGTCATAGTCGTAGGCTCGAAGCGGACTTTGCAAAGTTAAGCTGTGCCCTATGCTGGATTTTTTGCCTGGTTCAGTTTTTTTGCAACTCACTCGCCACAATAGGCTTCATTTACATTGACATTCGAGGCGCGAGTGGCTGTGCTTTTAGCATTGATGAGGAGGAATTATGATTATGACATTTCGTTTGTCCTTTGCATGCCAACTTGTGTCGGCGGTAATTTTCTTGGTTGGAGCAGCGCAATCTACGTTAGCGGCAACCATTAGCTTCTTTCCTCAATCAATAACAGACGGCGAGAATGGTGATGGTTATTCGTGGGGATACAATTTAGACGTGACTTATCGCTCGCGGGGCTACACGACTAGAGGAGGTCATGTTCTAGCCAGCGTCTCACTTGAGGGCCGTGGAGTGACTGTGACGGCAGAGGCTTCTTCCGGTTGCCTAGAACTTATTGGAACACTTTGCGATGTCGTCGCAACTGCGAAAGCAACAGCACGTTACGATTATAGTGTCCAGGCAATTCTATCAGACGATTTTTTTGCGGTCTCAGGAGCGGCTCACGATACCCGCGTACCACTGATTGCAACTTGCATAGCGACGTTAGGAGGGAATTCTTCCGCAACATTTGCCAGTTTTGCTGAGTCTGGAATCCGCGGCAGATCGCCAGCCTGCAACGCGCGCCCTGAAACTGTTTTTGTGGGAGCGAACGCTGCTCTCGGCGTGAGCAAAAACACTTTCGAGTTCTACGACGGAGCAGATTTCCGTCTTTACGTAGAAGCGAACGCCGCAACGCGTGCAACACGCCCTGGAGACCTCTTCGCCCAGCGAGTTGATGCTTTTGCCGACCCTTCTGTTACCATTGACCCAGACTGGCAGTACATCAGTTTTGCAAGTTTAGTAACGATCAAGGAGAATTTGGCCCCATCGATTTCAAATTCGACCGGAATTACTATTTCGAGTGTTCCATTGCCACCATCTGCTGCCTTACTTGGTTTAGGTTTGTTTCTTTTAGCCAGGTTGAGCATATCAACGAAGAGCTCTCAAACTGCGAAACATGAAAATCTCGCGCTCGCAAAGGGTTGACCACTGCCTGCACTGTCGTGGCGGTTGCTCATTCCAATGTCCCCTTTGGGCTGCGACCGACGCTGGCGCGATGTGCAGCCAGTTTAAGTTTTAACCCGTTTCCATCTGTCTTTAGCATATCGTCGCCCAAGCGCCCCTCCACTTAGAAGGCCTACCGAAGGTTGAAAAGGAGTAGCAGCTTGCTAGGCTATACTGAGGATGAGTGGAAGTTAATCAATGAAGACGTATCTTTATTTCAGCGAATGCCGATACGCGCCGTTTGACGTACACGACCTGGACATTATGCGCGAAGCTCTGTCGCACAATTCCCAACAAGGCATCACAGGTTTCTTGCACCGGACAAAGGAGCACTATTTCCAGTGCATTGAGGGGCCAGGACATGAGATAGACGAGCTGGTGTCCAAGATCAAAGTTGACAGGCGCCACAAAAACTTCCGTCCATTGATCGAAGAAGAGATACGCTTCACCCGGTTTTCAGGCTGGTCGATGGGCTACTCGAGTGATTTGGACGGTCTGGCCGAGCATCGGGTGCATACTGGTTCAGAACCAACAGCGATCCTGAATTTCTTGATTGAAGAAGCGGATCGCCAAATTGCGATCCTTCGAGCTAAGGAAGCGCGCGCCCGCAAACAATAGTGGGCCCACTTTATTCGTTCACCGGCATGCAAGGCGAGATTGGCAACGTCCGGTTGGGGCTGCGGAGTAACCTTCCGGTGAAACGCGGCCAAGGTCAGCTGAGAGCCCAAAATTGACCAATGCTGCACTTCGTTTGAACGGCCGCTTGGCACGCTAATAACACACACCCCGGCCCAGCACTGTAGGGTGTGTTCATCGCGCACCGGGCCACGCAGGTCACCATCCCGTCACACTTCACTCTCAAAATCGTCTCCTTTCTCGCGTTGGTTGCGTTCTAAACACCCGCGGTCTGAATGCACCTTGCGCATTAGCAGGCCAGCAAACCGAAAAAGGCAGGACCATGAAATCTCGACTCATTGGCGCGGCCCTGATCGCCGCAGTCACTCTGCTGGTGGTCCATCAGCTCAATCCAAACGCCCGCGATGGCGTGGCCATTGCGCTGGCCGCATCAAGCCCTCAACCAACTCTGCCAGCCAAAACCGAAGCCTTTCTGGAAACGGTCGCGCCCTTAGCGGACCCCGAAAAGCTAGTTGCGTGCACCGACTTGGGAAAACCGGGCATCATCATTGGCAGGTTCTGCCGCCATTTCGGCTCCCACCATGTGAACTTGAGAATGACAAAAACAGTCCCTGTTAAGGCATTGCGACAGTTACCCAACTTGACCAAGGTGGAAGCCCACAACGCAAAATGGGGCAGCCTTCAACCGCTGGTCGAGTTTTCCAATCTGAACTCACTCAATCTGTGGGACGCCAGGATCGGAAATGTCTCCGCTCTTGCGAAGCTGTCGGCGCTGGAGACACTTGAATTGCGCAATTCGGGCATCACGGATTTGACGCTGCTCTCCAACCTGTCGCAGCTCAAGGTCCTGTCATTGGCCGAGCTGCAGATCACCGACCTGACACCGTTGCAAGGGCTAACCGGCCTTCAGGAACTCTATCTTCAGGAAACGCAAGTCACGAATCTTTCGCCCCTCGCAGGGATGACGAACCTGCAGGTGCTGGACATCCGGAACACCAGTGTAAGCGACCTGACACCACTGGATGGCATCGCAGGACTATCGATCAGGCAATAGTCGAACCGCCCCAAGGGTGCGCATTCTGTGGGCTCTGCAGGCAGGCGTCCGGCTGAGACTGAAGGTCGGGTTTGAGCCCATGTTGACCTCATTCTGCAACGCCGCCAAAGTCTCCTACATGTTGATCTCTTTAAAGGCTGTCAGGGTCCAGCGGCTGTTCATTTGATAGAGTATCAGGGCATCATTTTGCTGGGAGCTCTAATTTCCGGATTTGCTCCGATCACGATAGTGATCGGTTTTTGCATTCTGACTGGACGGATCAACGCCCTGTTTTCAAGCAAGAATGAAGAGAAGCTCGACACGTCGCCGTTCATCAGAGTGATGATGCGTCTGCACCTGGTTTTACTGCCTTCGTGTTTTGTTTTGCTTTGCGTCTATACCTACCTCGACTTGAGTTAGGCGTGCCAAAACTCAACCTCTTCTATCATCGGCAAAAATGACCCTTCATTGCGGAGCCGAGGCTCGGCCCTTCGAGGGAAGCAAATATTCCCCATGCTGTGTTCGAATACTTGACCGATAACTCTCAAACAACTACTAACCAGCGCCATCAATCAGTCTTTCGGCTTGAACGGAATTTACTAATTTCTTCATCCGCTCAAACTGAGATGTTGTTGTTACCCACCGGCCGATACAGTCGCCAAATTCCAAAAATCCAGTGGGATTGTTTCGTGAGGCAGTTAAAGTCCGCTCAAAGCAATCGTCAAACGAACGGGCAAGTTCGACCCATCCCTTCAAAACCACACTGTCGACAATAAAACCGCGCGCAGTAAGAGTCTCTACAATACCAGAAAAATCAACCTCAGTCGACTGCGCTGTTAAAACTGTCAAAAAAAACTCAGTCGGAATGGATTTTGATGGCACTATGTCCATGAGCCGAATAAGTACTTTGGCATCTATGCAGTGGCTATCCACGCTGTCGAAGAAACTCTGGCTCAATAGAGCGCTGGCCGAAAGACTAATCTCACTCTCAAATCGGTTAAATATTTCCAGCAGATCATACTTTGATCTTACTTTTTTCGCTAGCTCATCGATGAAAGCGGATGTAACCGCACAATATTTCCCAACAATGATGTCAGCGCGCATCATTGCTTGCCGAAAGTCTTCGGAATCCGCTAAATATGCAACAAAAAAGTCAGGTGTGTATTTTGAAACGCCAAACTCCGGTGCACGCGAGTCAGGAAGCGACCAAAAAAATGTCGACCTCAAGAGTTGATACGTCTTTGCGTCCGCTGCGGTATTTTTTCGATACATCAAGAAACTAAGAAAATGATAGCATGAATAGTCCACCTTATGCGAGGCAAACATATCCAGAGCAGACAGATGCCAATCGACTGGAAAATTCCAAAAACTTATTGCCACTTCTTCTACAGTCTTTCTGTCGTCCTCTGACATAGTAAGCTGCGGGAATTTCCTTTCCCAGCTTTGAAGATGAAAAGACAAAGTACCCGGTTCAGAAGCCCCGAGTGGCCCCCCGTTCAATTTCTCTGCATTAAGGGAACTGAGTGCGCTTATTTGATTGGTGTTCAAGCGCGCACCACTTAAGTTGGCGCCGGTAAGGTCAATGCCGGAAAGATCTTGCGTCGACAGATCTGCGTTGCCGAAGTCTACACCTCGATACATCGTAGACGGATCACAATCCACCAAGTCGGCCAGATAACGCAAATCGTCTTGATCCGAGGTTAGGAGTAATTCAAGTTGGGAGAAAATATCTCTCACGCTTTTACTTCCATAATGTATTGGGCAAGCTGCAGATCGGCGAAAACGTCTGACAAGTCACCTACTTCAAGTCCTTCCTGAAACATGACAGTTTTTAACAAAGCTTCAGCAGCTGCGCGCCTTACGGATTGATTTGGTTTACTCCATATTTTTTTGCTCTCTTCTTCATCCTTTAAATCTATATCGAGTAACTTTACGTCTTCTCGTTTACAGCGAAGTGATATTCGCACGTAGGGCTCAAACCCCTTTTCAGCATCCGCCTTACGTTGCGTAGGGCTCCTCCGATCTATGACTGTAAAACGTGGCTCCTCTTTTGCATTCCATACTGGACCATTTAGGTATTTGTCGACTTCTGGCCGAAGTTTCCAGCATAGCTGCCTTGGCCCTGTCGGCTTGTACTCTGTTGTAATAACAGGAACAGTAAACTCTATTGCGCTATCAACATTTTCCGATTTTTGGTTCCGATAATTTGCCTTGAACTTCGCTCCAAAGTCCGATGCGCTCAATTCTGCACCTACATCAAGCCCTCTTGCCTTTTCATGCTGCAATGCCCGCTTAATCTGAGCTTGCATGGGGACATCCATATCTACAGTGGTGCGATCGAAGGATATTCCTTCGTCAGGTGGTATTTCCACCTCTACTTGGCAACGCTCTACTACAAGTCTAAACGTGACATTTGAGCTGCTACCACCGCCCAACCTAGCCTCATCGAAGGATAGATGAAGGTGAAGAGTAAAACGTGTTACGTCATCAGTTTTTTGTACCCATCCCTGCATAGCGACGAGGTCGCCTACCGTTCTTAGGTCGTTTGAGTTATTCAATACTACCTCCGCGAATCCCGAGTTTTTCTAATGGTTGGCATCGAACGAGCTCTGCGGATCGAATTCCATTCTAGAAACCTGTCATTTATCAAGTTACCTCGGGTGCGCTGGTTGTCAAACCTCGCAAGGGCAGCTCGGAACTAAGAAACAAATTTTTACGAGTGAGCTCTGTGGTGGGAGAGCTTGGCCCTGTGCTCGAGTTGTTTGATCACTGAATTGCTATACTGCCCACATTTTGCCTGAAGCTACACTACGCCCGGACACGACCTTCGCACCCTTCTTCACAGTAACGTGCTGGGTTTATGTCCACATGAAAAAGCTGGCGCAGCGAGCTTCCGTTGCGAGAAAACTATTGAGGGTTTGGCCCGAAACCCAATCTCAGGTTGACTTGGCAAGGGCCCATTTTCTGCGCGTCGCCGTCATTGCTCTTGTGCATTCCCGGCGCTTCGCCACAATTCATGCGTGATGCAGCATTTGGGAAAATGGGCTCAAGGGGAAATCTGACCATTTTGGCCAGTTGACCGGTGGCAGCCCAAACCGGCCATTCATGCGGGCATCTTGCAACGAGGCTATGCTGGATAAAGCGGGCCATGCCTTAGTCGGCAATGCTTTTTGGCGGTAGAAGATTTGAGCCGTCTCCCAATAGTGGATTTTCCGGTAACTGCTGCCACTTCGATATTGGAGCTGGTGGCGGACGCTTAACTACTGGAAACTCATCCTGCCAAACTCCGCCCCAAGCAACACCACATGCGGCAAGCGCTTCAACGACTTCACTGGGCACATACACCAAAGGGAAACGCTCGGAACCCTCTTTACTTTTAAGTTCATAGGCGACCCAATTGTTTGATGAGCCGTCCAGTATCAATCCCCAAGCAAATGCCGGGAGCGGAAGCCCACGAACGAGAGTGAAGCCCTCCACATATTGGTACACGTTATCTTGCTGTAAAGTCTCAAGGAATGCGGAGGCCAAATCGCGTCTATCGCCTACAAGCTCTTCGTTCTTAGCGTTAACGCAAGTTACAATCGCTGACGCTCTCTCCACGTGTGGAAATGCAGGTGAAGCCAGGAAAAGGAGAACCGCACCTAAAGTGAATGCATATCGTTTCATGAGTCTCATGTAGTCACGGCACCCCGAGATGCTAGCAACCTGCTTTTGATAGGTACGGGCTCATTTACCAGAATCCACAGCGATGCCCTCCCCGGCACCTGCCAGCCCAAAGAAGACATCAATACTTCGGAGACTTCTCGTCTTGCTGGACAATTGATAGCCGACCCAAGATGTTATGCTTAGGAGGATATCTGATTTGGGTTTTGGAATTGATGCGTAAAATTCTTTGGTTGTGGCTAAGTTTGTCAGCTTGGTTTGGTGTCCTCGTCGGAGCCGTGTTTCTTGTTTCAAGCCTCGTCTCATTCGTTTCCCATACATACTTCCAGCTCAACTCAGCTGAGGTCATGATAAAAGTTGTCAAGCTGCAAGAAAAAGTAAGTCAGGGCCAGAAGTTATATCGCCCAGTTCTTGAAGTGACAGATTCCGAAGGTTCTGATGTCAGATACATTGGCGACACTTGGTATTGGCCGAAACCATTCGAGGCGGGGCAGATCGTAAAAGGTAGATTCAAAGAGGCAAACGGTGTCATGTCGGTTGATGAATTGCGAGAGAAAGACCGTATTACCGCGTGGCCACTAACGGTGGATGCAATAGTTTGGGGCGTCTTGGGAGCAGGGTTTCTGGTGTGGCGAAGGAAAAAACTTAGTGCTTCGACAAAATCGGCTTAGTCCGCCCTGCGGTCACCTGACTGGCCAGATCCAATGACCACTTTGGGCTGGCCGCCGACCTTAGAGCCAGGCGCGGCTACGTTATCGTCACTTTTGCCCGATGAAGGAATATGCGGGTCGATTTGGACAAAACCGAAAAGGATCAGTCGTCTTGATAGTCGAGCTCCGTTTCGCCATCGATTGTTCGTCGGACCCAAACACCATCTTTCCGTCGCTGAGTTAATGAATGTCCTTGCTCCAAAAATGCGTTCAACACGGCTTCTTGTTTTTCCGCAAAGAATGGCACGGGATCTAAACCGTCTTTTTGTTTTTGCTCTGCCATCACGATGACTGCCTCGCCATTGCGCGTTGCAGGGTGCTGCGGTTCACACCCAAAATTTCGGCCATACCCGATACAGTCTCTTGCTTTGTTGTAATGGCCGTCTTTGCATGTGCAATCTGTGCCTCGGATAGGGCTGGCGGCCGACCGAGGCGCTTGCCACGTCTACTCGCGGCGCACAGGCCGGCTTTGGTCCGTTCTTGGATCAGGTCGCGTTCAAACTCGGCAAGTGCGCCCATGATGTGAAAGACCAACCTGCCACCTGCGGTTGTCGTATCGATACCATCTGTCAGGCTTCGGAACTCGATGCCGCGATCTCCAAACAGCTTCAGTAGATGAATAAGATCTGCAATGGACCGCCCTACCCTATCCAGCTTCCAAACGACGAGAATATCACCGGCTCTAAGAAGCTCCATTGCTTCCGAAAACCCCGCGCGGCTTTCTGCTGCTTTTGTCCCACTTTGCGCGTGGTCGGTCAAAATCCGATCGCATCCCGCGTCGCCTAGCGCCTCAATCTGTAGATCAAGGTTTTGCTCATCCGTGGAGACGCGTGCATAGCCGACTTTCATTCTCTCTTTTTGCACTAGGTTTTTGCGGCAGTCCAGCTCCAGAGAAACCAAACACTTGCGGGCTCCGCCAAAACCGCCGCAAAAAGGGTCGTTTTTCCACCGTTCGGATCAACTCAAGCTGTTTTCGCAAGCGCCTGCAAAGATGACGCCGCTCGTCCTTCCAACACAAAATTTCGACGCGCGCTTCAGTCTAATAGAAATTTTAGTCTGCGGCGGCATATTTGCTGAAACAGAAGTTCAATCATGCGCTTTGGAGGGCAACAAAAAATTCAAAGGCGAGCCTGAGCTCGCCAATGAACGGACGGTTAGACCATCCTGTTACTGCGCAGATCATAGCTGAACACTGGATACTTTCAATCGATGAAATGACTAGGCCCATTTCAGCGATCAAGATTTCCGGCCCTTTCGGCATTCAAGGCGGAAAACTAAAGGCCCGGCCGAAGCCGAGCCATAGTCGTCGTCCATTACCGTGGTCTGCTATACCCTCAACTTTCGTCTCAGGTTGACATGACAGTGACCTCGAAAGTCGAATCTGTCTGTGTGAGCTCATATGGGAAAACCCAAGCAAGGTCGATGTACAACTTGCGCCTGATGTTCCCGATGCCAGCCAATACAAATGTCCGTTTTGACCCGCACAGCGGACCTAATGCGTGGGGCGGGCCGATGACCGCCCTGCGGGACGAAGTGTGCATTCGCTGCTTTTGCGCGTTTAGCAGTTTTGGTTTGATTAGCAGACCTTCAATATGGATTGCACACAAGCAGCACACTGTAAGCGGATAAGGTCCCGGCGCATCGAAACAGTCTGTCCAATCCTCCAAAAGAGCTCTTTGAGCGATTTAGCTAGTTCGATGGCTTTTGCGGCCCATCCACCCTAGGCCCACAAGCCCGACTAGCAAAAGCGGCAGCCCAGCCGGAAGCGGAATCGGGGCAACGGTGCTGGTTGCGACGTTGGAGATCGTGATCGACGCGCCGAGGGGTTCCCCGTCAAACAGAGACGCGAGTGGATTTGCGCCGAGCTGATCATCGAAGGCGATTAGCGCCAGAACCGACGTTCCGAACGACCCTGCGCCGGAACCGCTCAGATTGTCGAATTGCAATTCGATTACGTCTTCCGTGAAGCCCACGGCGAACAAATCGCCGCCAAGGAAGAAGCCATCTTCATCGAAGATATCGAAGCCGCCGGATAGTCCCGTAGTCGGGTCGGCCAGCGAGAAGCCGATGCCGAAGCCGATTTCGGAGAACCCGTTCGGGGACAAGCCTTCTGTGAAATCCACTTCTGCCCCGAAGGTCGAAAGGTCGCCATCTGGTGCGAACTCAAGATAGTCGATGAAGGCCGTGCTGGATGAAAGACTCGGCGCTTCCGTCGTCAGACCCAAGGTCGCGGCAACCGCTTGTCCCGCTCCGAGTGCCATTCCTGCGGCCAGAACTGCCGCCCTAATGTAATGCTTCATGTAGCCTTCCCTCTTACTCATATCCCTGGTGAGATTAGTTCGAACACATCGTACGTAACGATGGTGATATTGTCGGCGGTTACGCCGTCGCCGCGCACATAGATCGCATCCCGGTCCCCTTCGAGGAAGACGACAACCTGGCTGGACGTTTGCCGGATGGACGCGACGGACGCCCCATCCTCTAGCACGATTTCATCAAGCCCGACCTCATAGTCGAGGATCACATCGCGCTCGCGGACACCATTGTTCGCTTCCGCACCGAAGATGAACTGATCGGCCTCAGCCCCGCCGCGCATCTTATCATAGCTTCCAGCGAGACTGCGAATGGCGTCGGCAGCATCGGTGCCGACAAGGTTGTCGCTGCCGGAGGTGCCATCGACAGGGTTGAACTCTGGCTCCGGGTCCGGTGGGGCAAAATCATTGTCAAATATAGTGGTTTGCACCTCACCGTTGATGACGAGCGCGTTGCCGGACAGCAGGGAAAGCGATGCGACGAGGCCCTCGGTCTCTTCGATGTCTAGGTCGCCGACGATGCCCACCTCGACGATCTTGGCTTTCTCGCCGAAGCCGAATTCAAGCGTGCCGCCGGCTGTACCGGTGGTGTCCGAAGGCCCGGCCGCAGTGCCGGAGAAGCTGTATGCGACGGTCAGTTCACCGTCGAGGTCGCCGGCACGGTAGAAGGTGTAGACAAGGCTCTGCGAGCCGCTGTCGCCCTCGACGATCTCACTGGCGGAGGCTACGACACCAACGGCCGCCGGCATATCCGGTGCGTCCATGGGGCCCGTCTTGGCGACGACTTCGGGTGCGGTTTCGACCGACTGAACCGCCTGTTCGACATTGCCGGTAAGGATCGCGTCGAGGATGGCGGCCTCTTTCAGGGCCGGATCGGAGATCCCTTGGGCGGCTTCTTCGGCCACGGCCAGAAGCTCTTCAGGAATGTCGTCGAGATCGAGGACGCCGGCCGGGAAGCTCAGGTCGGTGAAGTCTTCCGTCCCCCGCCCCGGAGCGTAGTCGAAGAGCGAGGTCGCATTGTCGATCCGCCAGCCGTCGGCGTACTGGCCGTAGAGGTCGTCGAAGCTGACAGGCTGCGTAAGGACGGTGCCGTCAGGCAGCGCGAGGTCGTTCGAGGTGTCCCCATCGCCATTGCCCACGAGGCCCTGGACATCCCGGCCTGTCGAGAGCGAGATCGCGGTATTGAGGAAGCCATCGAAGAGATCGATGCGCAGTTGCTCGCCGTTGGCGTAGACCAGCGTTATTGCTTCGCCGTCAAAGTAGATATCGCCGTCGCCGACGGGCGCGCCACGGGCGGCAGTGGCGAGATCGAAAGCGCCGCCGTCGACTTTGACAAGGTCTGCAGCTTCGGCATCCACGATAACGCGCGCCGTACCGAGGCTAGTGGCGACGGCGGTCGTCTGGCTGGCGATGTCGCTGCCCGGCACTGGCTGGTATCGGACCTGCACTTCGAGCGGATCGCCGCTTACCGCGCGCACCAGTGTGAACTCGCCCACGGCCTGGAAGTCGTAGCCGAGCCCGTCGAGCGTGACGATGTGAGGGTCACCATAGGAGGAGCCTGTCGCGCCGATGGGCAAGACCGGCGGCACGCCGTCGTCATTGCGGATCGAGCCGGTGGCTTCGCGGATGCCGATTGCAAGCCCCGCCGGCCAGCTAGCGTCGGCCTCGATCTCGGCGATCACGTTGTCATGCGTCTCCGCAACGGCATCAGCCACAATCAGAACGTCGAAGGTCGCCTCGGCAGATCCCACGGGAATGATCACGGTGCCGCTATCGGGCAGTCCGCCTATCAGATCGTCGCTTTCGGCGCCAAGTAGACCGCCGGCGGTTTTGAGCGAGTAGTTTACCACCAGTTCGTCGCTGGTGTCGCCGGTACGGCTAACCGTAAAGGTCAGCGCGCCGCTATCTTCCTGCGCCTTGCCGCCGGTGATGTTGACGGTGGGCGGCTCCTCATCGTTGAGGATCCGGATATAGGTTTCGTCACCACCAATCTCGGCCGGAATCGACCCGTCTGAGGTGGCGTTCGAAAGGGCAATGGCGAGGTCTTCGTCGGCCTCGATATCGAAATCGGAGGCTATGTCGACGGTTATGATCGCCTCGGTATCGCCCGATGAGAAGTTCAGCGTCTGCGGCACGCCGAACGCCGAACTGATGTCGGCCGCATTCGCCGGGTTCAGTCCAAAGCCGGAGACGGTCACATCGACGCTTGCCGTGGTGAAGATGTCGCCGGAGCGGGTGACGGTGAGGTCGATACTGGTGGCGCCTTCGACGACGCTTGCGGTGAAAAAACCCGCGTCCTGGATGTCGAAGACAGTCGGCACAGGTCCGCCGACCGGTCCGCCCTCGGAGGCAATCGGGCCAGCATAGCCGCTACCGACGATCATCGTCGCTTCGGCCGTACCGTCGCCGTTGGTGTCGATCCTAAGTTCGGTTCCAACGATGTCGACATTCGCCGCGATCACGTTGAAGTCGTCGTCGAAGACGGTGATGATGTCGCCCGCTTCGAGATCGGTGATTCTATCGCCGTCGAGTTCCCAGACGCGCCCGCCGATCCTGTCGGCGCCGGCTCCGGCGGTGATCGTGTCGATCCCGCCACCGGCAAAGATCTCGTCCGCACCGGCCCCGGCATTGACGGTATCGTTGCCGCCAAGGCCGATCAGGATGTTGTCGCTGCCGTCGCCGGTAAGCGTATCTTCGAAATCTGTGGCCGTTACCTGCTCGATCGAGGTGAATGTCTCGGCATTGCCGAAGCCGTCGGTCGCGGTGCCGGCGTCGAGGTCGACCACGACGCCGTTCAGGCCGCCGCGATTGTCATCGAAGCTGAAGCTGATCCGGTCCTGGCCGGTGCCGCCGGTGTAGCTGTCGACGCCGTCGAGCCCCTGGTATTCGGTGAATTCCTGATCTGAGCCGATGAACGTATCGTTGAATTGGGTGCCGCGGACACCCTCGATGTTCTGAAAGGTGTCGGTTCCGGCAAAGGCGGCCGTCGCAATCCCGGTTCCGGGTGCTGCGTCATTGTCGAAGTCGATGAAAAGGCCCGACGTCTCGTCGCGGTTGTCATAGATCAGCCAGTCGCGGCCACGGTCACCGCCGCCGCGCCCGTCAATGAAATCGTTGCCGAGGGAAGAGAAGAACTCCTGCCGTTCCTCCACGTCGTCGCCGAGGAGCATGTCGTCGCCATCGCCGCCGCCGATGTTGCGGATGTTGACGAAGGTGTCGAATTCCGCGCTGCTCTCGTAATCGGTGCGGCCGAGTTCGGTGTCGATGGTCAGGTTGATGCCGACCCGGCTGTAGTTGATGTCGAAAAAGCCTTCCGAGCCGCCGATGATGGTATCGGAGCCGAGCCCCGGATTGGCGCCGCCACCGATCCCCAAGAAGGTGATGAAGTCATTGCCGTCATCGCCGTTGACGAAATCGCGGTTGCCGCGCGCGTTGATCGTATCGTTGCCGCGTCCGCCTTCGAGATAGTTGTTGTCGCCGCCGAAGCTGTCGAGGGTGTCGTTGCCGTCCTCGCCCCGCAACTCGTTGCGGTTGCCATCCCCGGTGATGAAGTCGTCGAACTGCGAGCCGCGGATTTCCTCGATGCCGGAGTAGGTGTCGGTGTTGTCATAGGTGTCGGTTCCGGTCCCGGCATCGAGGTTGACGACGATGCCGATCTCGGACGAGCCGACATCGGCTTCGTCGCGGCTGTAATCGACCCGGTCCCCGTCGCCGGCCCCGCCGTTGAAGGTGTCGTTCCCGCCGAAGCCGCGGAACTCCTGATTGCCATCGGTGCCGTTGAAGATGTCGGCGTTGTTGGTGCCACTGACCCGCTCGATACCGGAGAAGGTATCGATGTCACCGGCGTAGTCTAATACCGTGCCGCCCAACTCGCTGGTGAAGGTGACAGTGATCCCGTTCGCGGTGCCGACATCGCGGCTGTCAAAGATGTAGGACAGCTCGTCATCTTCGAAGAGTGGTCCGTTTGCGCCGCCGATCACGGTGTCGGCGCCCGCACCGGGTTGCAGGAAGTCGCCGCCCACACCGCCATCGAGCGTGTCGTCGCCCTCTCCGCCGCTCAGATCGTCGTTGCCGTCATTACCGGTGATCGTGTCGTTGCCACCCTCGCCGCGCAGCCGCTCGTCCCCGGCTGAGCCGATGATGGCGTCGTCGAAATCCGATCCCTCGATTTCCTCGATGGAGATCAGCATGTCGGTGTCGCCGAATGTGTCTATGACTGTGTTGGTGTTGAGATTGGCGACAATGCCCTGGAACCCTCTCTCGTCGCCGTCACGTCGGTAGCTCGCCCTGTCGCCGCCCGAGAACTCGACCGGGTTGTCGCCGCCGTCGAGGATATCGTTCCCCTGGCCGCCCACCAGCGTGTCGCGTCCGCCGAAGCCGCGGAGTTCGTCGTCGCCGGCGCGACCGTCGAGGAAATTGTTCTTGTCATTGCCCAGGATCGTGTCGGCGGAATCCGTGCCTCGGACATCTTCGATATCAATCAGCGTGTCGGTGTCACCGAAACCGTCAATTGCGGTTCCCGCCGCGAGATCGGCGAATATGCCCGCCGGTCCGCCGCGGTCGGCATCGCGGTGATACTCGGCGCGATCCCGGCCCGCACCGCCGTCGATGATATCGTTGCCTTCCGAGCCTCGAAAAGTATCGAAGTCGCCGCCGCGCCCTTCCAGGACATCATCGCCTTCGCGGCCATCCAGAAAGTTGTCGTTGTCGTCGCCGAGCAGGATGTCGTCGAACTCGCTGCCATCGGCGCCTTCGATAGAGATCAGTGTGTCCGTGTTGCCCCAGCCGTCCGTAACGGTGCCTAGAGCCAGATCCATGTCGACGCCCGCGGGATCGTCGAAATGCCCGATGACGTCGAAGCCGTCGCCGCCATCTAGAGTGTCGCTGCCGTCATCGCCTTCGAGATTGTCGTCATCCCCGCCGCCAAGGATGACGTCGTCACCGCCTTCACCCTGGATTTCGTTCCGGCCGCCATCCCCTATGAGGCGATCCGCGAACTCCGAGCCTTTAAGATTTTCTATGTCAATCAGTACGTCGTTGTCGCCCCAACCGTCGGTCGCGATGCCGGTGCCCAGATCGACGCTCACGCCGGACGGGTCGCCTTGGTACTCCGCGCGATCCCTGTCGCCGCCGCGCCCATCGAGGATGTCGTCGCCTTCGAGGCCCTGCAGGTCATTGCGCCCATCGTCGCCGCGGATTACGTCATTGAAGCGGGTGCCGTTGACGCGTTCGATCGAGACCAACGTATCGGAGTTGTTCCAGCCGTCGGTGGCAGTCCCAGTGGCTAGATCGACGTTGACGCCTTGGAAGATGGGGCCGTTGCCGTCGAAACCGTCGTCGGAGTAGTCGACTCGGTCGCGGTTCACGGTGCCGATATAGGTGTCGTCACCGCTGCCCGCCGCGAAGAAGTGATCGCCAAAGGCATTCGAGTCCTGGCTTGCAATGACGATGTCGTTACCCGCTCGGTCGAATGTGTAGGTGCCGCCGAGACCACCGACATAGATCACGTCGTCGGCATTCGATCCGTGGAAGCTCTCGACGTTCGTAATGCTGTCCGTTCCGAAACCGCGTTTGTCCACGGTGAACGCAGGGACGCCAGTAATCGCGACGCCGGTGTTGTTTATAAGGATGCCGTTGATGAAAAGGCCGCTATCATAAAAGATCGTGTCGAAATCGCCGAGCAGGTCATAGATGTCGTTGCCAATACCTGCGCTAAAGAAGTCCTGGCCTGGAGTTCCTTCGAAAGTCGCCATAATATCCCCCCTGAAAAGCAGCAAATGTAACGCCCGCTCGATCGGAGCGGTTAAAGTCTATGAAATTTAGCAATTAGTTTGGGCTTCTTAATTCGTTCCTCGATCAACCTATTAAAGAACCTAATCTACGGGATTCATTTACCACAGAATAAGCTATTCACAAAGGCCCTTAATTGTCTGACGTCAGCGCCGTTGTGAAATTGAGGCTCGTTGCGTAGAGATACGTTTCCGGCGCATCGTAGATCTTGAGGATGAAATGAAAACACGTGACGCATAAAACTATGCAGATTGGATTATAAAGGACATCCGACGCAGGACCAGGAAGCGGGCTTTGACCGCATCCTAGTCCTTTGTGCTAGGCTTTGCGTCGTCGCCGCAGTAGTGCAATACCCCCCAACCCCGTCAGCAAAAGCGGTAGCCCAGCCGGAAGCGTAATCGGAGCAACTGCGCTAGAAGTCACGTTGGAGATCGTAATCGAAGCGCCGAGCCCAAACGAGTCGCCGCCTTGCGGTGATGCAAACGGATCTGCACCGAGCGGATCATCAAAGACGACCAGCGCCAAAACCGATGTTCGGAACGATCCTGCGCCGGAACCACTCAGATTGTCGAATTGCAGTTCGATCATGTCTTCGGTGAAGCCCGTGTCGAACAGATCGCCGGCGAGGAAGAAGCCGTCTTCGTCAAGGACATCGAAGCCACCCGCCGCCGTGGCCGCTTCGGAGGTCGCCCCCAGCCCTATCACGCGATCAGCGTGACGAAGTGCGCCGGATGCGGAACGACTAAGGCCGGTCTTTCTCGAGATTGCCCGCTTGTTCTGGGTTAGACCACAAACTGTTCGCCGCGCTTAAACAGATCTGCTCAACTACACTTGGTCAAGCCGCTCGCATCGTTTCCAAGGACCTGCTGTCCGTGACTCGATAACCTTGGCCCCACACGGTTTGTATGCAGTCCTGCTTCAAACCGGCCTCACGTAACGTCCGCCTGATTTGGCAAACAAAAACGTCTACGATTTTTGCTTCGGGCGGCTCGTCCCAACCATAAAGATGGTTAAACACCATGTCTTTGGTCACTATTTGCCCGCGCTTGAGGAAAAGCAGCTCCAGAAGCTTTTGTTTCTTGTACGGGAGATAGATGTCTCTGCCGTTGACGGCAAAGGTGCCCTTTGAAGTATTGAAGGCTACTTCGCCACAGAGTATCGTGTCTGACAAGGCACCATTCGCCATGCGAAGGATTGTGTCACACTGCAGTTTCGTCAGATAATCGTTGCCGCATTCCGGTATGATAATGTCCGGTCCGACCCGTGACCATTCAGTGTGACTGGCAGCTTGTTCTTGCGATGCCAGCCCGATCACGACGGGAACATCCAAAGCTGCCTTTGCATTTTGTGTGGCAATTCGAACCTCTCCGCTTTTTGCGCAAAGGCCAATCAAAGCGGCTTGAAACGAGTGTGTGCCTTCAAAATCCAAGAGTTGTTCCGGATCTTCCGCACGGAAAACATCCCAAACCTGGCCAACCACCTGCCGCTTTACTCTTGCAAAGAGCGCATCTGATCCAAGAAACAATACGTTCATAGTGATTCCTCCGAATTGACCGAAAGAAACCGTCAACGTGTGGCTGAATCACGTACATGTATGTTACTCGGGCGTTACGTACCTACTGTTAAACTGCGGTTAAGAAACTGTTTTTACTGCGCTCTTCGCTTGTTGAGGTAGGGGTCAATCACTTCCTGATAGCGGGGCATTACATCAGGATTGCTGAACGTAACCCGAACCTCGCGCATGGGATCGGATGGATCGTTGGCTGTACGAGCGTTGGGGTGCGTGAAGAATTGATCTGCCATCTCCATGTCTCCAAGCGCGACGCTTGCAGCAAAGGCGAGCGAGTAACCGCGGGAATCGCCCCGATCAATAATGGTCCGCGCCCGGCTCAAGGAAAGAGCGTAGTCAGACCGTCTGAATGCATCTAATGAGAGCGGAATAATCATGTAGCCGGGCACATTGGGTTGCATGTCGATCCCCTCTTGCATAGCAACCACTCCGTTCTCCCAGTCTCCACCGAGTGCCATTTGCCATCCGAGCAGAAAGTGCGGTGCAGGGCGCGAAGGAGCAAGTTCTACAGCTCTTCGATACTTTTCAATTGCGCCAGAGCGATCCCCTTGTGCGGAGAGAACGTTGCCCAATACCTCGTGCGCGAAGGAATCCGATGGCCGAATCCTGATTGCCTCCAATGCGTAGCTCTTCGCATTGTGTAAAATCGCATTCTGTTCCAGCCCACGTTCTTTGCTGCTCTCAAAAAAAAGGTTCAATGCGTGTGCGGACAAAAGTGTGGAGTTTTGGGTTCCGTCCGCAATAGCCTTTGCCAGGCAACTTCTGGAGGCTTCTTCTGTTTGAGTGTCTTTTGTAGCGTCGAAGACAAGAGAGAGAATGAGACACTGATACTCGGTGGTGGTCACATTAACCTCGCCCTCCGAAGCGACGACAAGAGCCGCTTGCTCCATTGTGATTGCCCCGGATGGGCCTGCAACTTCTTGTCCAATGCCAATAGTGGCGTCGGTTAAGCTTTTGTAGAAGTCTGAGGTGCCATCGGCGATTGTTATTGTACGGGCGTAAACGACAGTTTCAGACTCGATTGAGTTGAGTTGTAGTCCGATGATTCCAGATCGGCCTTCAAACGTGGGAGTCATAGCCAGCCGATAGCTCGGTGGAGAGACCGCTGCGCTTCGCAGATCATCTGGGTTTAATGGACCATCTCTCACGATCACCGTTGGAAGATGTGACAGATCAGTTAAAAGCTGCTGTCTGAAGCCCAATGCGAAATTTGCACCAGTTGAACCTTTAGGTACGGAAATTGGTGCTACTTCGATGACTGGACGATCAACCTGTCGAACATCGGGGTCTCGGTCATCGATCAAGAATAACAGTTCTAGGAAAACCAAGCCAGATACAGCGACCAGTGCTGCTATGTATCCCAGCCTCTTTTTGTCTTTTGCACGAAGCGAGACGACGGCCTGATCGGCTGGCTCCGCTAGCTCGATCTTCGGCCTATAGCTCCCTTTGGGGATTGTAATCCTAGGTTCATGTGGATCCTGCGACCTTGCATAGTGGAGTTCCAACGCGTCCCTTAGTCGAGCAACTTCAACCCGGACAATGCTATCTGTGGCAGGGTCAAAGTCTGCGCCTCGACCCAAGACATCCAGTGCGATTGCATAGGCCTTGACGTTTTCTCCACGGCCTTGAAGCTCCTCGTTTACCAGGTAGGCAAGGAGATCATATCTCCGGTTGCTGCCCTTCAACAAAGACTGCGTTCTGGCCCTTTCAAGCCAAGCTAAAACTTCAGAATTCGCGTCGGATTGAGTCGCCATAAACAGCACCCCTTGCGTGGAGCTTAGCGTGCAAGCCAGTTGGTGCAAATTGCGTTTCACATAGATTGACGCGGTTCAAGCGGGAACAACGGATGTGATTTCGGCGTACGTACTATCCCTCGCCAAAGAAAAGCGCGAAGTGCGCATCACAGTTGGCGCCATCGGAGGCGTCGTTTTCCACACCAAAAACACAGGTTCTCCTCGTGCTAGAAACTGTCGACCAAGAGACCCCAAGTTGGGATTGTCAAAAACCTCATGCCCTCATTGTTGACCACGACGAGGAATTTGGTGCGCACGTAGTGAACGCGCTTCAAGCAAGATTCATATGCGCCAAACATGCTCGCACTGTTGACGACTTCCTAGACTTGAATTGTCGCGCGCGGGTCGATCTCGTCGCGTTGGAAGTCGACGCAATGGATCCGCAAACGCTCGACAACCTGCTTCTGCTACGCACTCACTTTGGGGAAGGACCTGTAACACGGATCGTGGCAGCGGCAAGCTTTGCGCCAGGGTCATTTCCACACCTTGTTGAACAGCGCGGTGCTGACGCTTGTATATCTCGAAGTCAGGACCCGCAAACTATGGCTGCGGCCCTCGAGACCCAACTCCGCGAACACAGAAAATAGATACAAGCCGATACGGCGGATCGCCGTTTGGTTCGAAAGACGCACACATGAAACAAAAACTACATGTGTCCTCAGCTAGAGGACGTTTGGATGCACCACGGGTGCTACTTGCGGGTTTTTTGGCGGCCGAAGCAGATGAAATCTCGCTCGCTTTCAAAAAGATGGGATGGGACACACTCCACCTGCAGAAGGAAGCTGAAATTGAGCAAGCTTTCTTTGCACTCCGCTTTGATGTGACAGCTATCGATGCTGAGCATCTCGAAGTGTCAGCGCCGCACTTGATCGAACGTTTGCGACGTGCCCGTGGCCTTTCTTCCGACGCAACGATAGTGGCCGTAGAAACGTCCGTTCTTGGAGAACTCCAAGAACAGCTTATGCGGTCCGGCGCAGATTTGGTAATCAGCAGACCAAGTGACCCAAATCTTTACATGATCAACTTTACACGCGCCGCTACCTTGCGAATACAAAGCATCGGGAAAGCGATTTGAATCGAGCCGACAATATTGTGATTACTCCAACTCATGCGTTGAGCGCTAAATCATGCTGACGGCATTCGAAAGCTTCTTGGATGACATCTCTCGCTGCTTCATTCAGCAAAATGTTGACTTGTGGATGTCCCGTCTGACACTTCCATTTACGATTATCACGAGGGACGGGCCCAATGTCTTGGAGACGCCAGAAGCCGTGGTTGAGAACTTTGGCTACTACCTGCAGGCTTGCGAGGTTATGCGCCTCGATCTCATTGTTAGGACCGTCGTTACACTGGAAGACTGCGACGACGGTACTTGGCTTGGTACATTTCAAACCCGCCTGTTGAGCAACCAAATTCTTGCAACTGCGCCGTATACTTCGACCGCTCTCCTAACCTTACAGAACGATCACTTCCGCATGTCTTCTATGCTGAATGGTCGAGGGCATACCGACTGGACCGACGCAACTAATCCGTGATTGGTCGCTTAAAGTTCGGTTGAACGGGCCACACCGCTTCGACGTTACCCTTCTGTCGATGGCTGCTCTCGGGAAACGGCATTGCAGGGCTTGATCATCGGATGGAGGTCGGTTTGGGGCCTTCCTTCCAAGCGACAATGTCAGCTTTCTGGCGCATTACTTCTTTTCAGGCAAAGCGCAGCATACCGCCGGACAATTGGTGCGGATACTCGAACAGTCGCTGAGAAGGGTTGGCAATACCGACGCGCTGAAGCATTTTTTCGGCGCGAGCGAGCGCCTCTTGGCGCGTGGTGCCGTTATGCTGAATGATCGCTTCGCATATCTGATCCTCGATGCGAAATGCCGGGTTTAGGGATGTCATGGGTTCCTGGAAAATCATCGCGATGCGACTGCCACGCATGGAGCGTGGCAAGGCGTCGCGCGTAAGATCGAAGTTTTCAGATCCAACCACCAGATTTCCTGAGGAAATTTCTGATGACTCTTTCGGGAGTAACCCCATCAGAGCCATCGCGGTGACGCTCTTGCCGCAGCCAGACTCACCAACGAGGCAAAGCACTTCGCCCGATTTGGCCGCGAGGGACACGTGATCCACCACGTCATTGGATTGCCCGCGAAAGCGCAACGCCAAGCTGCTCAGCTCAATAGCGCAACTATCAGGTGGTGCATGCAATCGGGTCTGTCAATCTTGCTTACCTTGTGACATCGCCCAGTCCCGTGGTCGAGATCGCACCGAAATGCAAACCAATTGAAGATTGGAGTCGGACCTCAAGTGCGTCAAACTGTCAATACCAAACCCGCCGCATCAGCCTATTGAGGCGGCCTGGCCATTTTAGTGCATACCGATCAGGCAACAGGCGGCGCAAACGATGGAGGTCGCTCTGCTCTTGCATGGGGTCGGACAGTCCGCTTGTGTTGCTCAGTCGAAAAAAACTGCAAGATTGACGGATATCTCTGCAGTACCTACGGAGCTCTATCTGCCCCCTGCCCCGACAGCGGTGTTCTGTAACACTTGTACGCAATTCTGCCGTCCTAAGTGACGAGCGTTTTTATCATTCGGCGCGTTCGCATAAATGGCCGCGGCAAAGCAGCGTTTATGTCTTTTGGGTAGCTGGTCATGTCGATCACAGGTGAATGAATCAAGATGCACGCTTGGGGTAAGCTGCGTTCAGCTTCCAGCCCGCCTAATTAATTCTTCTCAAGTACTCCGCGCGCAACGCGGAAGCATTCGAGCGCTTGCGGAACTCCGCAGTAGATACCAATCACGTGAATAATCGCCCGAATTTCTTCTTCGGTCACGCCATTGTTTACTGCACCGCGGCAATGGATTTCCCATTCGTGCATCTTCCCCAAGGCGCCGATCATCGACAAGTTCATCATTGATCGTGTCTTGGCGTCGATCACGTCATCGCCCCAGCCAAATCCCCAACACCACGCCGTCATTGCCTCTTGAAAGGGCCGACTGAAGTCATCTGCAGCAGACAGGTTTCTTTCGACATACTCCGCACCGAGTGTGGCTTTGCGTTGCTCCAGCCCTTTCAGAAAAAGATCCTCGTCAAAAGCGCTCATAAATTATCCTCTCAACCTGATTGCGACATTCTTTGTCTGTACGTAATTCCACAGTGCTTCACGTCCTTTTTCACGCCAGTAGCCGGATTTACCGTAGCCGCCGAAAGGCGTTTCCACGCCGCCCGCATACCATTCGTTGACAAACACCTGACCGGCGCGCAGCCGCCTCGCGGCTGAGGTTGCTCGGTCAAGGTCCCGGGTAAAGACGCCACCAACGAGACCATATGGCGTTCCGTTGGCGATCTTGATGGCTTCTGCGTCCGAAGAGAACTTCAAGACTGAAAGCACCGGTCCAAATACCTCTTCGTTGGCGATCGTCATATCGGGAGCGACGTTGGTGAGGATCGTGGGTTCGAGGAAGGCGCCGGGAATGTTCAACTTTCGACCGCCGGTAACTACGTGCGCGCCTTGTTCTTGTGCCTCTGAGATCATTCCGACCGCGCGGTCTCTCTGTGCCTCTGACACCATCGCTCCCATCGTTGGCCCGAACTCCGGCTGTTCAATGCCCGGTTTTACCGTGAGCGATTGTGCAACCCTCACGAGCCGGTCAACCAATGCATCATGCACGCTGTCATGCACGATCACGCGGCTCATGGCGGAACACACTTGGCCAGCATTGAAGTAGATGCCCCACCGCACATCGTTTTCGAACGCTGCGAGATCTGCATCTTCATGGACGATGGCTGCTGATTTACCACCAAGTTCAAGCACGCAGGGAACGACGTTCCGGGCGGCAGCGGTCGCGATGGCGATGCCCGTGGGCACCGATCCAGTAAAGACGATCTGGTTGACGTCGGGATGCGCAGACAGCGCTGCACCGGCCTCTTGCCCCAATCCGCAAAGGATGTTCACAGCCCCCTTTGGCAATCCGACAGCCTCGGCAGCATGGGCAAACCATGCGTTGCTGAGAGGTGTGAGCTCAGGCGTTTTGATGACACAGCTGTTTCCCGTTGCCAGCGCGGCTGAAAGGGAACGTGCAGTCATTTCAACAGGATAGTTCCACGGAATGATCTGGGCCGAAACGCCGTAGGGTTCGTAGGTGGTGAAATCGAAATAGTCTTTGCCAAGGGGGATGGAGCGCCCCTCAACAGTTTCGGCCTGATTGCCATAATACTCGAAGTAACGCGCGGCACCTTGGATTTCGATCCTGGATTCCCACAGCGGTTTGCCCTGCTCCAACGTCAGAACCTGTGCAATCTCTTCAATGTGCTCCAGCAGATAGCGGCCCATGGCTTGTACCGTACGCCCCCGCTCAACGGGTCTTAGGTCAGACAGTGCGCCTGACTGATGCACGCGCTGTGCTGACTCAACAGCACGATGCACGTCCGCAGCGTCAGCTAGGGCATGTTCAGCCAACTTCTCTCCCGTGCCGGGATTGATCACATCAATCCTGCCCGCGCCGCCATCGACAAAGGCTCCATCGATGTAGTTCTGCCAATAGGGTTTCATGCCAGTCTGACCCGATACTGAGACAGGTGATCGGGCCCTCGAACGTAGCTGGTCATGTGCGACATCCAGCCATGCACGTGGACCGTTTTGGGACTCATGCCCAGGAAGCCCGAGGGCGCGGCGTCACAATCAAAGGGCGGGAGAGCAAAAGCCACCCGATGCGGACAGAGCTCCTGAGCTGTCGTCCGCGAGGCCCGCATTGAGAGATCAGCCATCAATAGCCTCGCGCATCCAGCGTTGCAGATGCATGACCGGATGCTCAGAATTCACGCCACCCTTTGGGTCGATCACGAGGGGCCCCGGTGTGTAGCCGCGCGATCCGAGGCCGCGTTGCACAGACTCAACCAGATGAATGTCTTCTTCTACCGTCGTGGCTCGGTCTTGCACGGCGAGCCTTCGGACCATTTCATCATCCGTTCCACCGACTGAATACCACCCACGCCAGACCACCACATGATCGGAATCGACAGCGCGCCAGTGATAGGTGTTCAGCACATTGCCGGGATAGACTTGGAACGAGAACATCGGCCAGAGAAACCAACTGGAATACTCGTGGCTATGGGCGAACCCAGAATTGACGTCATAGGTCATCTGGTCGAGCGACTGACACTGTGTCGTATGGCGCAGGCACTTGCCTTGCGGCTGGATGTCATAGGTTTCTGGTTTGACAACGCCATTGGCAAAGGTCGGATGGTTCAAGCTGCAATGGTAGCATTCCGAGTAGTTTTCGACCGAAACCTTCCAGTTGCAGTTTTCGGGAATTTCGACCCACTCCAACGGTTTCAGATCAGCCCAATTGGGCACCCACTCCTCCAGCTCGGCGCGCGCATGTGGAAACCAATCCTCCATTGGTGCCGCATCCGCATCCAGATTCACGAACACAAATCCCAGGAATTCCTCGGCACGCACCTCCGTCAAACAGACCGAGGATGTGTCGAAACCATCAACCGACTTGATGTTGGGCCCTGCCCGCAATTCGCCCGTCAGTTCGTATGTCCAAGCGTGGTACGGGCAGACCACCACGCGCGTAGTGCCGGTGCCACTGACCAACTGATGTGCCCGATGCTGACAGACGTTGTAGAATACACGGATTTTGTCGTCGCGCCCGCGGATTGCAAACAAGCTCTCATCTGCAATCTCAAAGGTCGCATAGTCCCCGGTCTTGCTAAGTTCGGACGCGTGGCAGCCAAATTGCCATGTGCGGGCAAGCAACCCCTCGGTTTCCAGTCGAAATACGTCTGGGTCGGTGTAGTACCGCGCGGCCAGAGACCTGATCGGTTCCGTCATTTCTCCTCCGCGTGATAAAGACCCAGCTGGTGACGGCGCTTGTGGAATGTCTCAACGCGCTCGACGATCTCATCGCTTGCGACAGCGACGACAAAGGACAGGAGCGTTTCAAGCAAAGCGATGGTGCTGACCGAGGATGGAAAGAATTGGGGCGTGTCCACGGAAACGACAAACTTGTGATCGGCCATCCGCAGGATCGGGCTGGCTGGACTGTCCGACAAAGCAACAATGAGCATGCCCTGCTCGCGCGCAATTTCCACTGCTTCTACCACTTCTGATCTGTAGGGTTTGCAAGTGATTGCGATCAGGACGTCGTTTTGATCCGCCCAGGCCAGATCATCGACCGGCGTTGAACCGGGCCGTGGAATGGCGTGAAATTCTGTCATTCCGGTCGAAGCCAAGTATGTGAAGTTCCGGACAACCGAGTTGTTCACACCGACACCAAGCGAGAAAACACGCCTGGCGTTCCAGATTGAGTCCGCGGCGGCCTTGAGATCGTTTGTGGAAATGCCCGCAAATGTGCTTTCAACATTGGACAAGACCTCGCGAACCATGTCGGCGTAGAGCCCGCCAAGATCGCCCGATTTCGAGATATCTTGCAGCCAGCGCGCGCGGTCCGGGAAATCGGCAGCGCCCCGTCGGATGGCATCGCGAAATGGCGCGCGGAAGTCCTCATACCCGTCGAACCCCACCTGTCGTGCCATCCGGACAACGGTGTTCGGCTTGACGTTCGCCGCTTCTGCAATCTCGCGAACGGTCGAAACGCCTACATCACGCGGGTTCTCCAGCACATAGGTCGCAGCCTTGCGCGCCTCCGGCGTCAACTCGGAAAGCTCACCTGCGAGCCTTTCAAGAATAGTGTTTGATATATTTGTATCATTCATGATTGACGATGGTACATATGTCCAATTAGCCTGTCGAGCGAAAAGACGACTCGAAAAGGATGTCTCCGTGGCCAATGATTTTCCCACAACCGCGCGCGTAGTCATCGTGGGCGGTGGCATCATGGGTGTCGGGCTTGCCTATCACCTCGGGCATGAAGGTTGGGGCCGTGATACCGTCCTTCTTGAAAAGGCCGAGTTGACATCTGGCAGCACCTGGCATGCGGCCGGACAGATCACGCACTCGACCTCCAGTTTTGGCCTTGGCAAATGCGTGGACTACAACATCGGGCTCTATTCAGGCGGACTGGAGGCCGAGACAGGCCAGCCTGTCACTTGGCACGGCTGTGGGTCGTTCCGGATGGCTTATACTGAGGACGAGATGGACTGGCTACGCCACACCTTGTCGGTGGGAAAGTCGCTTGGGTTCAATATTGAGTTGGTCGGACCAGAACAGATCGCAGCGCTGCATCCGTTCTACAACCTTGACGGTGTGTTGGGGGCGTTGCACACGCCGGACGACGGTCATGTGGATCCTACCAATGTGACCATGGCGATGGCAGCGGGTGCGCGGCAGAAGGGCGTACGGATCATCCGGCAGTGCCGCGCCACGAACATCACACAGATGCCGTCGGGCGAATGGCTAGTCGAGACTGAACGCGGCACGATTACCTGCGAACATGTTGTCAACGCGGGCGGCACCTATGCGCGGCAGATGGGCGAATGGTCAGGACTTCAATTGCCCATGACATCGATGACGCACCACTACTTTGTCACGGAACCTGTGCCTGAGTTCGAAGCACTCGAAAAAGAGCTGCCGGTCATCCGCGACGACAAGAAAGTGTCGGGCTATATCCGGATGGAGCAAAAGCGCGGGTTGATCGGCATTTATGAAAAGGAGAATCCGAACTCGGTCTGGCATGATCATTGCCCCTGGGACTATGAGAACTGGCTGTTTGATGCGGATTACGATCGAGTCATGCCGTATCTGGAAGAGTCATTGAACCGAATGCCCATCTTTGCGGAGCTTGGCATCCAGCGTGAAGTTCATGGCGCCATTAGCCATCCACCCGATGGCAACCCGCTGATCGGCCCTGCCCCCGGCGTGCGCAACTACTGGTGCTGCTGCGGGACGCAAATTGGGATTGGATGGGGTCCCGGCCTGACGCGAGAGCTGGCGCGATGGATGGTGCATGGTGCCGCGGATATCTCAATGCGCGAGTATGATCCTCGGCGCTTTGGCAGCTACGCCACGAAAGACTGGCAGGTGGTGAAGGCCGAAGAAGACTATTGCCTGCGCCACGAAATCCCCTTCCCCCACTTCAACCGGCTGGCCGGGCGACCGATCAAACCGTCGCCACTGCACGAACTCCTCAAAGCCAAGGGTGCAGTGCACGAAGAAGTCTTCGGCTTCGAACGCCCGCGCTTCTTCGCCAAGGGTATCGCTCAGAGAGATCACTATTCTTTCAACCGCACGCCAGTTGATGACATGGTTTCAGCAGAAGTGCGGGCCGTGCGCGAGCGGGTTGGCATTATGGATGTCACCGCGTTCGCCAAAGTGCTGGTGGACGGCCCGGACGCTTATGGTCTTCTCGACCGGCTCACGGCCAACCGGATGCCTCAGAAAGTTGGTTCGATCACACTGACGCATATGCTGAACTGCGCCGGTCGGATCGAGCTCGAGACGACCATCGTGCGCATGGCTCAAGACACGTTCTATCTGGTGTGCGCCGCGTTCTTCGAGCAGCGTCTCTTGGATCATTTGAACGATCAGCGCAGTGGCGAAGACGTTACCGTTACAGCGTTGTCGTCGGATTGGTCTGCCCTCTCGCTCAACGGCCCACGTGCGCGAGAGGTGCTGGCAGCGTGCACCGATGCCGACCTATCAAACACCGGTTTC
>NZ_JBYNDP010000002.1:90684-115867 GCF_059783535.1 Tateyamaria sp.
TGCGCGAGAGGTGCTGGCAGCGTGCACCGATGCCGACCTATCAAACACCGGTTTCCGCTGGCTTTCTGCGCAGCAAATTAATGTTGCGGGCCATGCTATCTGGGCCTTCCGAATGTCCTATGCGGGCGAATTGGGTTGGGAACTCCACATGCCCTACGCCGCCTGTCTGGATGTCTACAACGCCCTTTGGACAGCAGGCGAAGAACACGGCATCGCCGATTACGGCTCATTTGCGATGAACGCTATGCGGATGGAGAAAGGTTTCAAAGGCGCAGGCGAGTTGACCAACGAAGTCACGTTGACCGAGGCCAACGTCTTACGCTTCGTGCGCACCGATAAAGAATACTTGGGTCGCGACAAAACGTTGAACGCAGACCCGCCCTGGATCTGCGCCTATCTGGAAATTGAACCCGATGGCAAGACCGATGGCCACGGCGGCGAGGCCGTACTTCACGGTGGCAAGGTGGTCGGATCGACGGCGTCCGTGGCTTGGGGACCGACTGTCGGCAAAATATTGGCTTTTGCTTACATCAAACCATCCGCAGCTGAACCCGGCACCGAGCTTGAGGTTGTCATCCATGGGGAAACACGTGCTGCGCGGGTCCTCGGCGCGCCAGCATATGACCCCGAGAGCACCCGACCGCGTGCCGATATCGTTGCAAGGGCCGCCGAATGACTTTGCGTGCAACGGCGACGGCACCCATGTGCCATTGCGGCCTTGATAAAATGGCCCTGCATGACAATCAGGCACGCCCGACACCAAAAACAGGCGAAGTATTGATCCGCAGGCGAGCCTCCGCGATTGTGGGCCGAATGGTTGAACCATGAAGATCAACCGGATCAGCGTTTACCAAGTCGAGCTGCCTTTGGAGCATCCATACTGGTTGTCAGGCGGCCGTCTCAAATTTGAGGTGCTGGACGCGACATTTGTCAAAGTCGAAACCGACGCGGGGATCATTGGCTGGGGCGAAGGCACACCATGGGGTCATACCTATGTGCCCGCACATGGGCCTGGGATCCGCGCGGGTATTCAGACCATGGCACCTTTTATACTGGGTCTCGACCCGCGTCGGACTTTGGATGTGGAGCGTGCAATGGACATGGCCTTACCCGGCCATCTTTATGCCAAAAGCCCCATCGACATGGCTTGTTGGGACATCGCGGGTCAGGCGACGGGATTGGCGATCGCCGACCTGATGGGCGGCGGATCGCGTACCCCGCGCCCGATTGCATCCTCAGTTGGCGCCAAGACGGTTGAAGAAACACGTGCAGTCATCGACCGTTACCGGCAGCGCGGCTACATCGCACATTCTGTGAAAATCGGTGGTGATGTAGAGTGCGACATTGCCCGGATCCGCGATGTGGAGGGTATGCGTCGAGAGGGTGAGATCGTGCTCTACGACGTAAATCGAGGTTGGACTCTACAGCAAGCGTTACGCGTGATGTCAGCGACCGACGATCTGAACGTCATATTTGAGCAGCCTTGCGAAACGTTGGATGACATAGCGGCGATCTGCAAGAAGCATTCGGCTCCCGTCTCTGTAGATGAATCGCTGGTCACCCTGCAGGATGCGGTGCGTATTGCGCGCGACGGGTTGGCTGAGGTCTTCGGCATCAAGCTCAACCGGGTTGGCGGGCTGACGAAGGCAGCACGGATGCGTGACATCGCCTTGGCCCACGGAATTGACATGTTCGTCATGGCAACGGGCGGTTCGGTCCTAGCCGATACCGAGGCCTTGCATCTGGCCGCAACTATCCCGGATGCAAACTGTCACGCGGTCTGGGCATGCCAAGACATGATCACCGTGGACATCGCAAATGGGCGTGGCCCTCGCAATGTGGCCGGACACCTGCAATTGCCCGAAGCCCCCGGCCTTGGCGTTCACCCGGACGAAGATGCGCTCGGGCATCCCGTGGGTGTCTATTCATGAAAGTCTCGCGCATCACCCTTTGGTCTGTCGATCTGACCAGCCACGCCACCTACCACATGGCCGAAGGCAAGACCTGCGACACGGTCAAAACCCATGTGCTGTGTCTTGAAACGGATACGGGATTGCGAGGCTGGGGTGAAGTTTGTCCGATCCCACACTATCTGCCAGCATTCGCCGACGGAGTGCCAAGCGCGATTGCAGAGATGGCCCCGGGTATCCTGGGGCTGAGCCCTTCGGGTGTCGATGCACCGATGCGCAAATTGGATAAACTTTTACAAGGGCATTTTCACGCCAAGTCCATCGTGGATATGGCCCTTTGGGATTTATTCGGCAAAGCAACGGATCTGCCGGTTTACAATCTGCTCGGCGGTCGCACGCGCGCAGATATGCCGCTGTATCACTCGATCACCTGCGTCGAGCCGGATGAAATGGCTCGCATCGCCAAGGAAGCCTATGCAACTGGCATCCGGCAGTTTCAGGTCAAACTCGGCGCTGATGCAGACTGGCAGGCAGATACAGAGCGGTTGATCAAGGTTCGGGAAGCGGTCGGTAATGGTCCGTTGGTTTACGGCGACTGGAACTGTGGCGCGACCAAACTGCATGCCACTCGGACCGGCCGGGCCGTGGCCCATCTCGACATCATGTTGGAGCAACCCTGCAAAACTCTGGAAGACTGCGCAGCTGTCCGCCAGGCGACTGGCCTGCCGATGAAAATCGACGAATGTGCGTACGATTTGGTATCTCTGATGCGCGCAGCCGAGCTGGGTGTTTTGGACGCGGTCGCATTGAAGCTTTCGAAGTTCGGCGGCTTGTCTGCCATGCGTCGCGCTCGTGATTTGACCGTGCATCTTGGGGCACAGATATGTGCTGAATGCACGTGGGGCTCAGACATCGTGACAGCGGCTTCGTTGCACTTCGCTGCGTCCACTCCGAATAGCGCCCTTTTGAATACCTGCGACCTATCCTCTTACGTTACGCCCCGTATCGCGGCCGATTGCCCGATACGAAGAGACGGGCGCATTGCGCCGCCCGATGGCCCCGGCCTTGGCGTGACCCCCGATACCGAACTCCTTGGAAATCCCATTCTTGAGTTGGCCTGAGACATGCAAAAACTGACATCACAATCAGACTGGATTGCCCGTGCGCAAGCTGTGTTGCCCGCCGGAGGCTTTGGCAATTTCGACTCAGGCATTGTGATTGCGAGGGGGCAAGGCAGTCACGTCTGGGACGAGGATGGCATCGAATACATCGACTACCTCATTGGCTCTGGTCCAATGCTTCTTGGTCACGGTCATCCAGAGGTGATGGAAGCGGTGTTGGAACAGCTACCCAAAGGCATGACCTTCTTTGCCAACAATTCCAAGGGCATCGAACTAGCCGAGGCAATTGTCGAGGCCGTGCCCTGTTGCGAGCAGGTTCGCTTTGTCGCCTCTGGTGGTGAGGCGGATATGTACGCCATACGCCTGGCCCGCGCCTACACTGGGCGCGACAAGATTTTGAAGTTCGAAGGCGGCTACCACGGCATGAGCGCCGAGGCACAGATGAGCCTCGCCCCCGCCGAGCGCGTCAACTTCCCGAAACCCGTGCCCGACAGCGCGGGAATCCCGCAAGGCGTCGCGGACCAAATGCTGATTGCGCCGTTCAATGATTTGGCGGCGGTCGAGGCGTTGCTGGCCGAGCATGACGACATTGCCGCAATCATCGCAGAGCCGCTGCAACGGATCATCCCCGCCGAACCGGGCTATCTGCAGGGTCTGCGCGATCTGTGCGACAAACATCATGTTCTCTTGATCTTTGACGAGATCGTCACTGGGTTCCGATTGGCCTATGGTGGAGCCCAAGAGCGCTATGGCGTGACACCTGACATTTGTACGCTGGGTAAGGTTATCGGTGGCGGGTTTCCTTTGGCGGCCCTCGGGGCCAGCACAGAGGTCATGGCGCATTTCGACCAGTCTGTGGTTGGGCCCGACAAGTGGCTGATGCAGCTTGGCACCTTGTCTGGCAATCCCGTCGCGGCTGCCGCAGGCCTCAAAACCATGGAAATTCTGCGGCGTGAGGGCAGCTATGATCGGTTGCGGGAAATCGGAAAAACCCTACAAGATATGCAAAGCGACGCGCTAAAAACGGCCGACATTCCGCACCAAGTCTGCGGGGATGAAACCCTCTTCGATATCGTTTTCACAAAGAATGCCTGCCGTGATTATCGCTCGGCAAAACATGACGACCCGAGGCAAAACGCTGCATACAACGCTGCATTGCGCAGTCACGGTATCTTTAAGTCGCCGGGAAAACTCTATCCGTCCCTCGCAATCGGCGAAACCGACTTGGAACAAACACGCGCGGCGGTTCAGAAAGCCGTTCAATCGGCTTTCTTGGATTGTCGTTTTTAAGCTGACTCAACCTAGAATGCGTTTGCTTCAAAGACTCGTTTTCCTCTGACAAAAACAGAATTCGACTCTATTTGTACATTTCGGAGCATAGCTGGCCCTGCTGCGCGCTTCGAGATTGATCGCGTTGGGCCGGTAGCCGTCCAATAGATTTGCTTCACGGCCATTCGATTGGAATACTGATGCCGCCGTGGCCCATTCTTTCCGGTTCTGTGCCCTGAGGCAGATTGAACGGGTCTTGTGTGGCCGCAAATGCAACCCACTCACGCGCAGTGCCGTTCCAATCGGTGATTGCGTCCGACGCTATGCGCGCCACCCTTGGTGCCGATACACTGGTGCCATTAAGGCGCACATAGGATCCGCTGCGCGATCCTGCCGAAATCACCCCCCAAAGCACCAGAGATTCATCACCTTCCGCGGTCACATCTGGTCCATTTCGTGAAGGTTCGGGGGTCATTGGCGTATGCGTCAGTGGTCCGGCCGCAGAGTAATATGAGATAATCTCGTTTCGCTTTGTGTAGGCGGCAACCACAATAGGAGAAGGGCCACAGGCAAAACCGCTGAGTGTCCCTGAACGCCTGACAGGGCTTGGCGTGTCGGGAGGATCAACGGCTAAAGGAGCGCCAAATGGGCCAAAGCGTACGTAATCACCATTGTCAAAATAGGACTGCCGGCCACCGGGGCGGTATCCCGGGAGTGTTTCATCGCGTCTGATCCAGACCTGCACTTTTTGATCGGGGGCGATGTCTTTGGGTTTGGTGCAAATCTTCCATCGTCCGGAGGGTGCCAATGCACGGTCCGGATCAAGGCTAGCTGTCGGCTCAATAGCCAGTGTGATGAGGCCCCGCGCGGTTGGCGCTGGTTCAAAAGTGTAGAGAAGCGTCGCCACAACCCGGCCCAACTCATCAATGAGTGTTTGGTATTGTCCTGGCTGAGCTGTGACCGTCAGGCTTTCGGGACCGAAAGGCGGCGTCACGGTAACTGAAACGTAGTCTGGCGGTGGATCACAGTCGGAAAATGGCATCCAGAGTTCTACGTGACTTGCAGTCCGGTCGTCCGGCAAAACCCGAAGATCAAGTGTGATCCCATCCGCATTCTTGCCATCAAATTGCAGCTCGGCATGTGCGCGTGCCAAGTTGCCGTTGCCCGCTGGCAGTGTCATCCAACGGGTTTGTTCAGGGTCGCTCGAAAGAAACTGCTCGAACAGGCGGGACACCTCACTGGTTCCATCGTGAGGGCCCGAGAAGTTGCCATACGAAAAGTTGGTGACCATCGGCACGGGCTCACCATCATACTGAAAACGAGACGCCTGCTTGCCGAGCACATGGAGCGCCAGAGAAAGTGCAGGCAACAGACTGATACCTGACGTGTCTTCGACCACGCGGGGTGGCAGTACAGCACAAATGATTGGGCGCGTGCCGTCATCCAGTTCGGGAGCAAAGCCAGTCGACAGGCCCATCACATGCGTGCCGTGTGAGCGCCTCAGCGATACGGGTGAGAATTTCCCTTGGCTGTAATCAATTTGAGCCGTGTGGCTATAGAATTGATCTTCGTCCAGAAGGTCTGACCGGGTGAACTCACGGAGATATTTGTCAATCTCGTCGGCGTCGAGCACCCTGCCTTGTGAGGCGTCACCGCGATCAGGGTTTGGCGGAGCGGGAAGAACCGTGCAAAACTCAACGCGCGTTTCTTCAGGCTCGGCACGAAACAGCTCGTGTGCGATGCCAATACCGTCATCAATCATCGCTGTCACAACACTGCCCTTGGGCACTTCGATCGGCGACAAATCCGGCGCATCTGCTTCGAATGACAGCCACTCCTCTGGTGTCAGCAGCCCCAAATGCACATTGACAACATTGTATTCGTTTTGGGTATCGTTTAGCGCTTCTAGCAAATTTCGCCGCGCAAAAAGGCTCACGAATTGTCGCTCAGGGCGTCTGCTGCGATCAGTTTTATCATACGCGGACGGCACAAGCAGATCGCGGGGATAGTCGGCCGCCAAGCGCTCTTCGAATTCAGCGATGCTGATATTTTCAAGCTCTACCATCGCTGAAAACCAGTCAGTGTCCTGTATATTCAGGGCCTTAGACAGCCTTGTGAAGGTGAGCGCGTCGATGGGCGTTTGTTCGTCCCTTGACGACGATGTCCAAGAATAGGCCATGGCCATCTGTCCTCAAACTGACGGGTTGGGGTTAAAATCAACCCATTCGGCTTGTGCCTTGTCCCACAGCCAGGCGAGCCGTGGATCTGGTGCGCCGCAGGATGCGCGCTGTGTCGCGGTTGCCCAAACACCATCCGGACCTGTTGATTGGTCTTTCTGGGTGTCGTCATCGGCTTTGTAAAGTTTGTGCCACTCGAAATCGCTGCTTCCGGCGTAGTGATGTCCGTTGAACTTTGCGGTCGTCCAACCGTTCCCGGTACTCAAGTCATAGATGAAGTCAGCAAGGGTGAGCCCGAGCATCGCTCCGGTTGCGCTGTCGACGGGGTAGTGGACACCTGCCACCGTACGGTTCGTTGCAATGCGTGCGGCAAGCCGCATGAGCATTTCCCCCCAATGTCCCCCTGCCCCGTATTGCGGTGTTCCCGAATACAGCATCAGCTTCCAAATCAGGCGTGCCATCACAAAGGCTTCTGTCGCGTGCCCACTGGGCAACGAACCGTGGGTGGGTGTGGCGATCATCGGTTGTACTTGCGGAGACAATTCAATCGGGCGCTTGACGGCAAGAACGTATTTGAACTGCTGTTCGCAGAAATTCGCAAAGCGAAGGCCGGTGGCAAGCAACTCAAGAGTGTACGGTGTGCGTGCCGGATCAATAAATGCAATGGTTTGATAAAACGGCACGGGTGCCGGAATCTGAGAAATGATCTCCGCACCGCGATCCTGCCGAATGTCAGCGTACCCCGTAAGAAAGCCCATCTGTTCCTCAAAGACGTCCATCTTGGGCGCTTTGATTCTGGCGAGTTTTTTGTAGTTGCATCCGGGCTTGCTCGTTTGCGTGTCCTCTTTGCGCCAGAGTGTTGCCTTGGCCGTTTTGCCTTGTTCGAAAGTCAGCTCAACCTGCGTGTCCAAAGCAAACGAGAAGACTGCGGCGCGCACTTCACGCGAAAGGCGTTGCAGGTTCTGCACGTCATTGGGCACGCCCGGTTGGGTGCCGGGAATAGGACCTAAGGGAGCCCCAACAATCCCATCGCGCGTCGTTACAAATGCTTCTGCTGCGATAGGGCCTTCTGGGAGACCGAAGGCCGCATATGACCCGTAGGAGCCGTACGAACCATAGGATCCGTAGGACCCATACGAGCCGTAAGAACCATACGACCCATAGGACCCGTACGAGCCCTGAGGGCTTCCAAAGAATTCTGCGGTCATTTAACCTTCCTCCAGCTACGTATTAGGATTTATCAATCGGGAACGCCCGCATCGCGCAGGGCTTTGGCAAATGTCTTGCCAGTATTGAATTCAGCACTCGGAGAAGACTTCAACCAACGGCTCACTCGAAGATCAGGTTGAAGTTTCAACAGTTTTGATACTGTCTCTCGTGCTTCTGCCGTTTTTCCCTGGCTGTGTTGTGCCACGGCCAAAACGCGCAGAGTGGATGTGTGAGTTCTGTTGAGTCGCAATGATGCCAACGCCAACTCTTCCGATCGAGCGAAGTTGTTTGGAGTCAGCCACGCGCCTGCCGCCATAACGAGATAGAAAAAGCGATGCGGATCAAGCGGTGCCAGATGAAGTGCACGTTCCGTGTCACGTACCCCATCTTCACCACGATCCTGAAATGCAAGAAGCATGCCCCTCAATGATCTTGCATTGGCATCGTTTGGGTTGATGTCCAGTGCCATGTCATAGCGTTCTTCTGCATCATCAAGGCGATGCAAAAGATTGGTCAGAACGTGCCCTTCGCACGCGAGGGCCAGCACGTTTTCGGGGTCAAGATCCAGTGCGCGGCCCGTACAATCGAGCGCGGCTCGAGCATCCTTGTCGGGATCCTGAGACCAACCTTGCACCACCCGGAGAAGATGCCATCGTGCGCGCCACGCGAACGGTGTAGGATGATTTGGCACGCGTGCCGACAATATGTCGATCAGATCGCGTGCCTTCTTGAAATCCCGAGGGGACAGCCGATGCATTAACCCCACTGCCGCGAACATCAACGAATAGTTTTGTAAACTCGCCAACGGTTTGGTGTTGGCACGCCGAATTTCGTTAATCAAAATAGCGCGGCGCACCTTTGCGACAATCTCGTAGGCCTGTTCGCAATCTCCCAACAGCTCGTCCTGGGTCATTTCGAGGCGGAGAGCCCACAACACGTGCTGACTGGCCACTTCGGTGAATTCAAGATTGAGTTGCAGCTTGTCGCCGCGCTTGATGTACATGCCCGAAAGAACAAATTCTGAGTTCAGCAGCCGCCCGGCCTCAAGAAGATCAGACGGACCATGCACAAAAGGCGCGGTGGACAAGCGTGAGGTCACGTTGATCTCGTCCGATGCACTCAATACGGCAGTTACCCGGTCGGCAAAAACAGTGCCAAGGATGTCAGACCCATCCTGACTCATGTTCTGCAACGGCAGCACTGAAATGGTTGGTAAGAGAGGTTGATCATCAAAACCTTGTCCGAGTGTATCCCTAACTCCCTCTGACAACAGGCGAAATGCGCGCGTGTTTTGTTGATCGTCAATGTGTCCAAGGTCCTCAAAGACGAGCTGAGGGAACGCGTGGGCCATATCCCGGATATCAAGAGTGCCCAGCACTTCTCCCGGCCGTGCGGCATCAAGCAGTGCCTCGAGTTGTGCGGGGTCGCTGTATTCGGCGGCGAGTGCACTTGACGCTCCGCTGCTTTGCGCCCGCCTTAAACATGTCGCGGCAGCTTCGGTGAGGTCGGCAAAGGTTTCTTTCTGGACGTCTGAGGGGCCAGCAAGAGTTGTCCGCGCAATTCGTCCATCATGGAAAGACGCTTGTTTTGTTAGAACGACAACGCTCCCATGCGCTACGCTCAACTCTGCAATCCTGGGCAGATCAACCGGCACATTCGTCTGGCTGGGTCGTTCAACGCTTTCCAAAACTGCGTTTAAGATGAATCCACGTTTGGGAACGGTTTTTAAGATCGCGCGGTCGGTGTCGCCAATTGCGCGGCGAATATCCGCGATACATTGCGTCAGGCTGTCGTCAGTGACGGACAAACCGTCCCACACCGTTTCAATCAAGGCGTCGCGAGACACCAGTATACCCGGGCTTTGCAACAGACAGCGCAATACGCTGGCTGATTGCGCACGAAGAACAACAGGCGTACCGTCCGCACGCTGCAGCTGATCGATGTTGAGATCATATGTGACGTCCCCCAACACAACCAGTTTGTCTGTGTTGAGTTTCCCCGACACGCAGATTCCTTCCCCCCGGACCGCGCCAATGTGTTCGTTGTTAAGTTTTCGCAAAGCGGCAGGGGTTTCAACAAAAAAGCGAACCTTTTGCCCGCCATGCGCGTATTTGTCAGAGGTGTGGATATGGTGTTCCGCTGCGTGCTTGCGTTCCTTGCACGCATTTTCCTGCGGCAGCGTTACTGTCGCGGCACCAGTCACTTGCCACCCTCTTGCAGAAAGACAGCCGGATCGCTGGACTGCACGCATATTAAATCCGTCAGTCCGATGGATTGGCGTGTACGCTTTGAACGGGCTGTTATCGTCAAGCGGCGCGCGCCAGCGAGGAAGTGAGGCGGCAGAAACGGATCATTGATCCGAATACCCATGACATGAGGCGCACCGAATGCCGTAGAGATCAAATCACCCGACGTACCCAGCTTGAACTCGAATACGTCCAGATGTGATGGCAGATACGATGACACACCCATGACGTCTTCAAGCGGTTCAAGCATTACAAACAAGGATCGATCAAGATGAGGTGCCGGGCCGAATACGCCGGGCGTGCCATGATTTTGGGCGATCGCAAGCGTTGGGATCGGCGCGGTTTGTGTGCAATACATCCAATGCGTCTGCACCTGCGCGCCTCGTCCGTCGCGGCCGAGAGCAACGTAGGTGGCACCGGTTTGTAGCTCTTCGTGTGCAGTGCTTTTCGATACCTTCAAGCCTTCGTAGACCAATCCGTTTACGGTACCGCGCACATATTCCGCCTCACCGGCACTGAGGTACGGGGGCACCTCCAATGGAATGTCCGCGTAGTACGGAAACAGTTCCACATCGGTAAGTGATTGAACTGACAATTCCATTCCTGCCCGGCAACAAATGATCCATACGAGTGTTGAGAAGGCCAGGTCACCAAAAGACCATGCGCAGCGGCGGTCGCAACGATCCCCTACCCCTCTCCACCTCCATTGGTGGCCGGAATAGTGCCCAGTGTACTGAAATAATTCTGAAAACTTTCCGAAATCTTGGAACAAGTCCCGTCGCGACCTAGAAATTTTCATTTCGGGAAGGTTTCGGCTCGCTTTCAAGACTATGCGCCAGCGTTTGGCCATCCTTGTGGAGCGGGCTGTGACGATCAGTTGCCTAGTATCTCGATTAGATCAGCTCCGCCGAACCAAAAACTGAACTTTCAACATGGAGATTTCTAAAATGGCCGATGAAGTGTATGAATTTGATAAGGAAGCCGTTGCAGCGGCATTGGAAGCAGCGCGGTCCCACTATGCAGACAAAGTCGATGCGATGGCAGATGGCGTTACTGAGGATGGCCATCTGTCGATGGCCGCCGGGTGCGTTTCCGTAACAGTGGAAAACGGGAAGATCTGTCTCAACTTGCCGCTTGGTTTCGGCAAGTACTGTTTCCCCATTCCCAGCGTCATCCCGGACCGGACCGCTGCCGAAGCCTGCCTGCACATCTGTACAACTTGGGGCATCCCGACGGGCGTCAAGGTAACCATCAGCGTTGCTGGCAAAGTGATCGTTTCGAAATCCTTCGGCAAGTGCTGACCCAAGCTATTTCAACCGGTCTTGCGACCCAAGGCGAAGTCCGAGCTATTCAATACAATTCATAGCTAAGACAGACCTCCGATATCTGGCGCAAGTTCGATATCGGAGGCATTTCTGCGAAAAGCGCGCCGGTGAAGAACGTGCTGCCATGGACGGGATCAAAGCAAATTCGACTTTGGCATAACGACCGGCGAAGGTGTCACCTGACATGCAAGCAAAAATTCGTCTGACATCGGTCCACACCGAGCAACCGGACAGCCAAGCTGCGGCTCCTACAGCGCCTCCCTAACGACATAGACAGAGCAAGTTGAATGACGGACTATTCGGGCAGCATTCGGCCCGAGCAAAAAGTCCTTCAGATCGGGACGGCTGGCACCCAGAACAATCAGGTCTGCATTGTCCAGTTTCGCCGTTTTCAAAACTTCCTCATAAACACTGCCTGTTGCAACAAGATGACGAACGGATTGGTTTGCCTCGGCTCCCAACACATCTTCCCCAAATGAAGACAGCAACTGGGCTGCCCCATCTTTGGCTGTCTGTACATCGTGGTCTTTGAAGTAGGCGCCAACAACACTCGCTCCAAAATCCGGCACAACTGTAATGAGATCAAGCTGCGCACTCTCCATGTCCGCAAGCCGCTTTGCTGCTTGCAGAACCTTGGTTTCATCTTGAGGTCTGTTGATGTCGACGGCGCACAGGACGGTCTTAGTCATGCCATTTCTCCTTCGCGCACAACTGGCGTGACGCGCCGCATTTGCAACCACGTGATCAATGCCAAAAGCAAGAGTGCTGGGATAAAGACAAGTTCCTTTGGCAATTGCTGTGCTGTGGCCCTTACCGCGCTGATCGAAACGGGATTGTCCCCGTAGAAATCAAACGAATCCAGCGCATTGCCTAGCTCGGTTCCAAACAACGGTTCTTCCAGAATAACCGTGTCCCCTTCGATGGCGAGAATGAACCCGAGTTGATCCAACCGTGCATCCGCTCCTTCAACATCCGGTATGGTTACCGGTACTGTCAGGTCTTTCATCTCAAGCGTGTCGAAATCCGGGCCGGAAATGATCACCCTAAGCTGGTCGTTCGGTGACGCGTTGCCAACGGCTTCGGAGAAGGCTGCGGGGGCAACATCCTCGAACGGTGGTTGGATCTGGTTCATGAAAACACCCGGCCTAAACAGCGCGAAGGCAATCACAAGCAGTGCAACCGTTTCCCAAATCCGATTGCGAGCAAAGAACCATCCCATCGTTGCTGCCGTAAAGACGAGTATCCCTATCGTAGCGACAACAAACACGATGATCCCCTGCGTCCATGTGACATCGATAAGCAAGAGATCGGTGTTGAAGATGAACACAAATGGCAGGGCCACCGTCCGCAGCGAATAGAAGAAGGCGGTGAATCCGGTTCGGATCGCATCACCGCCCGACACGGCAGCCGCAGCAAAACTCGCCAAACCAACAGGCGGTGTAACATCCGCCATGATACCGAAATAGAAGACGAATAGGTGGACCGCGATCAGCGGCACAATCAGTCCCGATTGCGCGCCAAGTTCGACCACGACTGCAACCATCAGCGAACTGACAACGATGTAGTTGGCGGTGGTGGGCAGGCCCATCCCGAGTATGAGCGACAGGATCGCTACAAAGATGAGCATTAGAATCAGATTGCCGCCTGACAGGAACTCGACGAAGTCCGCCATCACCTGACCAATCCCGGTCAACGAAACAGTCCCAACGATGATACCCGCCGTCGCGGTCGCAAGACCGATACCAATCATGTTGCGGGCGCCGTCGATCATCCCTTCGATCAGATCAATGACACCATCCCGCAACCGACTGATGGAATTGTCTTCACCTCGGAACATCGCCTTGAGCGTCTTTTGCGTGAGCAAAATCCCAAAGAGCAGGAACGTTGCCCAGAATGCAGACAAGCCAGGCGATTTCCGTTCAATCATCAGGAAATAGACCAGAACAATGATGGGCAGCAGGTAGTACAGCCCCGACTTGTAGATCTTTGCGACCTCAGGCAGCTCAACGACCTCTGCATTGGGGTCGTCAGGCTCCAAATCAGGGACCTGTGCGGCGAGAGAGACGAGGGCCACGTAAATCAGACCCAGCAACGCAGCCAAAATCCAACCAGACCCAGACGGGAACAGCGAAACAACCCATCCGACCGGATACTGCGTCGCGTAACAAAGAACAGCGAAACCGGCAAAGAAGGCGAACATGCCACCAATTGTCCGTCCCATGCTGACAACCTTGTTTCCGATTGTAGGCATGTTGTTTTTTACCGCCTCCAGATGCACGATGTAGACAAGCGCGATGTAGCTGATGACAGCGGGCAAGAAGGCGTGGGTGATCACCTCGACATATGAAATGCCGACATATTCAACCATCAGGAATGCAGCTGCACCCATAACGGGCGGCATAATTTGGCCGTTTACAGACGATGCGACCTCCACTGATCCGGCCTTCTCCGCACTGAAACCAACGCGCTTCATCAGCGGGATAGTGAAAGTGCCAGTCGTTACTACGTTTGCAATCGAGGAGCCCGAAATAAGCCCGGTAGCGGCCGAGCCCACAACAGCCGCTTTGGCCGGGCCGCCCCGCAGGTGTCCCAAGGCTCCAAACGCCATCTTGATAAAGTAGTTCCCTGCCCCGGCCTTATCGAGCAGTGCACCGAATAGAACGAAGAGGAAGACAAACTTTGTCGACACACCCAGCGCGATTCCAAAGACGCCCTCGGATGTGATCCACATATGGCTCATCGCCTTGCGCAGCGACGCACCTGCCCATCGGATCTGATCCGGCACCCACTCCGACGAGCCAAAGAAAACGTAGCACAAAAAGACAACGGCTAGGATGACCATCACCGGTCCAAGGGTGCGGTAGGCCGCGATGAAGAGCAGTGTCAAACCAGCAAGGGCGAAATTAGCATCCACCCCATCGGCAAGCCCGCCAGCCGCCACGATCTTATCGTAAAAGAAATAGCCGTAGAGTGCCAGGAACGCGCCGCCCAGACCGAGAACCCAGTCGTACCAAGGTATGCGATCACGCGGCGAAGACTTGAACAAAGGATAGGCCATCGCGGCAAGGAAGACGGCAAAGGCCAAGTGTATCTGACGGGAGTTGTTGATTAAATCGCCTGGTAGAATGTAAGGCGCGGCGGGTGACGCCAAAAGAACCTGAAAAACCGACCAGACCAATGCAACCACGGCGATGAGCGTGCCAATTGCCCCGGTGGGGCTCCGGGCTCCGCTGTCGCTGGCCGCAACCAGTTCCTGAAGCTCTTGTTCACTGAGTGTACGGTTGTCGGTCTGTGTCATGGTGTCCCCGTCATGGAATGGCTCTTGCCGGCGTCCCGCTCTTTCGGCGGACTAGGGAACCAAGGGCGTCGAAACGCCCTTGGTCACAACAAAGAGGGCAGTCTTATTCGACCCAGCCTTGTTCGCGATAGTACTTTGCAGCACCGTCATGCAGCGGTGCAGACAAACCTGCTGCTGCCATTTCTTCGGGCACCAGATTTGCGAATGCAGGGTGCAACCCTTTGAAGTCGTCGATGTTTTCGAAGACAGAGCTCACCAGCGTGTAGACCACGTCTTCGGACACATCAGCAGATGAAACGAAGGTCGCGCCAACACCGAATGTCATCGTGTCATTGTCGTTGCCACGATACATTCCGCCTGGAATAGTTGCCGTCCGGTAGAACGAGTTTTCTTCAACCAGCGCATCAACGGCATCACCCGCGACTTCAACAAGAACGGAATCACAAGCTGTGGTCGCTTCTTGGATCGACCCCGACGGGTGACCAACGGTGTAAACCATGGCATCAATCTGGTTGTCACACAAAGCAGCCGATTGTTCGGCGGCCTTCAGCTCGGTCGCCAAAGCAAAATCATCTGTGGTCCAACCCAGTGCTTCCATAAGCACTTCCATTGTGCCGCGCTGGCCAGAACCGGGGTTGCCAATGTTCACGCGTTTGCCCTTGAGATCTTCGATTGTCGAGATACCAGCGTCTGCGCGCGCAACAACGGTGAAGGGTTCCGGGTGAACAGAGAACACGGCGCGGAGGCCTTCAAAGGCCCCGGCTTCTTCAAAGCGCGATGATCCATTGAATGCATGGTACTGCCAGTCGGACTGCGCCACACCAAATTCCAGCTCACCTTCGCGAATTGTGTTGATGTTGTATACGGAGCCACCGGTCGACTCGACTGAGCAACGCACGCCGTGGTCGCGACGACCTTTATTCACGAGACGACAAATTGCGCCACCTGTGGGGTAGTACACACCGGTCACACCGCCGGTCCCAATTGTAATGAATTCTTCCGCAGTTGCTACCGGTGCCACAAGCGTTGCAACCGCAACACCAGCCGCCATTAGCTTGAATTTATTGAACATCCTGTTCTCCCTTTGATTGATATTCAGCAATTTGATCATTGATCCCACACCTCGGCAAGCACCCTGTTGGCCGCTTCCACCTCGGCAATGCGTGTCCGTGCTGCTGGTCCTGTCCGGCTCACCAAAACCCCAATGATGGCTTCGACCAGGAACATTGTCACCACGTAAGATGAATAAAAGTGCGGGCTGTCCGTCGGGACCACGAAACTGACAGACGCATGTTTTAGCGCCGGGCAACGGTGGGTGTCCGTGATCAACACGACGTACACGCCCTGTTGCTTTGCAAGGGCTGCAGCTTGAATGGCGCGCTCCGAAAAGGGCGGTTTTGTCACGATTATAAGTGCGTCGCGTTCATCCAAACCAGCCAACCCACCGCCAAGGGAGGCACCCATTCGGCTCGCCATCATCCAGTTGTCCACACAGAAACTGGCCATGTAAGAAAGATATTCAACGACGCCCGTCGAGCCGAGTGCACCCAAGAGCATCACCTTGCGTGCGTACGCAACCCGATCAACGGCACTTTCAAGCGCGCCGCGATCAAGGCCGTCCATGAACGTCTGTAGATTTGATTGGCACGCGGCAAGATGCGCATCCACGAAACTTGCGCGCCCCTCTTGGTGCTGGCTGTGCAGTCTTTCAGCGCGTTCTGCGAAGTTGTTGACACGCCGCCCTATCTTCGCACGCATCTCTTCGCGAAGTTCTTCGAAATCAGCGTAGTCCAAGGCGCGCGCCAGGCGTGAGAACGCCGCAGGTGAGACCCCACTTTCACGGGAAACGGTTCGCAATGTGCGCGACGCGACATCGACTGGATTATTCCCAAGATAGTCTGCTGCCTGGCGAAGCGTGTAGCTCAGTTCGCCATATCGATCAGAAAGCCGCTTTTCAAAAGTCGAATCCAAATAGACCCCCACAGGACATAACGAAAGTGTTCCTCTTGTTTCAGGCATTGTCAACGAATGGATCATCTGTTTCAGTCACTGCACGCAAGTAACGCCATCGGATCAGCCATGTCGCATGTTTTTTCGCGCAACTCGAATACTTCACTGCCGGTCGCGGTACGAGGCGAGGGAATCTACCTCTTTGATTCTGAGGGAAAGTCTTATCTGGATGGATCAGGAGGTGCAGCCGTTTCCTGCCTTGGTCACGGGGACAAGGATATCATCGCTGCCATGGCTGAACAGATGGGCAAGCTGGAGTTCGCCCACACCGGTTTCCTGACATCGGAACCGGCTGAAACACTTGCCGCGCGGCTCGTAGCGCATGCCCCTGAAGGTATTGAGAAAGTATACATCGTGTCAGGCGGTTCGGAGGCTGTTGAAGCGGCGCTCAAACTTGCGCGTCAATACATGCTCGAAATTGGGCAACCGGAACGACACCGCTTCATTGCCCGCCGTCAAAGCTATCACGGGAACACCCTTGGTGCACTTGGAACCGGAGGTAATATGTGGCGGCGCGCTCCCTTCGACCCGGTCATGGTGTCCGCATCTCACATCGCACCGTGCTACGCATACCGTTTCCAAGACGATGGAGAGTCAGGAAACGACTATGCACTTCGTGTGGCAAACGAATTAGAAGATGAAATCCTGCGCCTCGGTCCTGAGACCGTCGTTGCCTTCATCGCGGAACCCGTTGTCGGTGCAACAGCGGGTGCTGTTCCCCCTGCCCCAGGCTATTTCAAACGCGTCCGCGACATCTGCGACAAGTACGGTGTGCTGTTGATCCTCGATGAAGTGATGTGCGGCATGGGCAGAACCGGCACGTTCTTTGCCTGCGAACAAGAGAATGTCCGTCCCGACATAATCACAATCGCAAAAGGCCTGGGCGCCGGATACCAGCCCATTGGTGCAATGCTTTGCTCGGACAAAATTCACGAAACCATCAAACAAGGAAGTGGTTTTTTTCAGCATGGACACACCTATCTAGGTCATCCCATTGCCTGCGCTGCCGCAAATGCGGTTGTCTACAAGCTGACCGATGGAGGCCTGACACAACGCTCTGCAGAGATGGGTCGCTACCTCAACAAGGCACTTGATGCGCAATTCGGTCAACATCGCCACGTCGGCGATATTCGAGGCCGAGGGATGTTTCGCGCTCTGGAACTTGTCAAAGACAAAGACACCAAAGCCCCGTTCGATCCTGAAAAGGGTCTGGCAAAATCTATAAAGGCGAAGGCGATGGAAAATGGGCTGATCTGTTATCCTAACAGCGGCACAATCGATGGGAAACATGGCGATCACATCTTGCTCGCGCCACCCTTCATTTGCACCGAGGCGCAAATCGACGAGTTGATTGAGAAACTTGCTCAAAGCTTGAAAGACGCGCTGTAAACATCTGGAAAATTGTGGTTTTATCGAGCAAGTCGCCAACTCTCCACCGCAAGCAAGCGCTGAGACATGCTTCTCGAAGACAACGACCTCACAACTCGGGCTCGTTAATGCGCGACTAAGAATTGCGTTCAGTCGGCTTCACAAAGGCAGATCACAACGGTCTCCATATGAATGCATGGTTGGTAAAAACTGAGGCTTCGCATCAATCGACGCCCCGTGAAAGCCCCATTCAACAACTGCGCCCGATCCTGTTTGACTACCCAGTCTCACCGTTCTACACCTCACGGTGCCAGGGGCGCTGCAAAGCTGAGACGTACCCTTTGAACCTGAACCAGATAATGCTGGCGGAGGGAGGTCGCAAGTCACCAAACCATGAGTGATACGTCTCCATTTTCGTCTGCGAAAAAGGAGACACTATGGCTTACGAAGACGTATTGCCCCCCCTTCGCAATCAAAATCCTTTGGTGCATTGCATCACCAATTATGTGGCGATGAACGTTGCTGCGAACGTTGTTCTTGCTGCGGGCGGATCACCCGCAATGGTGCACGCTCCGGAAGAGATTGCTGATTTCACACCAATATGCGGAGCCGTGACAATCAACATCGGAACGCTGTCCACGTCTTGGGTGGCAAGCATGATGGCGGCCGCAAAATCGGCCAATGACAACGGCATACCATGGGTGTTCGACCCTGTTGCACACTTTGTTAGTGGATACCGCAGATCAGTCGCGCAAGGCTTGCTGGAGTTGCGTCCGACCATCATTCGCGGAAATGCCTCCGAAATATTGGCACTTGCCGGAGAGAGTGGCGCCGGCAAAGGGGCGGACAGTGGGGATACGGTCGAAGCGGCAGAAGGCGCGGCGAAAAACCTCGCAGAAAAGCATGGCGCAGTTGTCGCGGTAACTGGTCCGATTGATTTCGTAACCGATGGCTCTCGGTCCGCCCGCGTGCAGGGCGGCGCATCGATTATGGCAAAAGTCACCGCTTTGGGATGTGCTCAAACGGCGCTGATGGGCGCTTACGCTGCAACAGGCCCAGCATACGATGCGGCAGTGTGCGCCCTGTCACATTTCAAAGTTGCCGGATCACAGGCCGCTTCGAAGGCACAAGGCCCCGGCAGTTTTCAAGTGTATTTCCTCGACGCTCTCGCAGCCACTCAGCCTGCCGACTTGGCGGGGGCTGTCGTATGATACAGGATCTTCGCACAAGCCTGCGCCTGTACCTCGTGACCGATCCGAGCCTGTGTCGTACTGCAGGTTTAGAAAACACCGTGCGACAAGCAGTTGCAGGCGGGGTCACAATGGTCCAGCTGCGTGACAAACAAGCAACGACCGCGGACCGCATCGACATGGCACGCGCGTTAAAGGATGTGCTGTCGGGCACGAACGTTCCCCTGGTCGTCAACGACGATATCGAGGCTGCGGTTGCCGCGGAAGCGGATGGGGCTCATATCGGTCAGGGTGACATGCCAGCCGCTGACGCACGCGCAAAATTAGGGCCGGACAAAATACTTGGGCTTTCTTGTGAGAGCGCACAAGCCGTGCATGCGATCAATCCCGCAGTCGTGGACTATCTCGGGCTTGGACCGGTCTTTGGCACAGCGACCAAGGCTGACCACAAGCAACCAATCGGCTTCGATGGGCTGGCGGGATTGGTCGCACTATCTCCCCTGCCCAATGTCGCGATCGGTGGGCTGAAGGCCAGACACCAGCGCGCAGTTCTTGAAAGCGGTGCCGACGGGTTGGCCGTCGTTTCTGCCATATGTGGGCAACCGGATGCGACTGTTGCTGCGCGCGCCTTTGCAGAAACGGAGGCAACATTATGATACCCAATGTCCTGAGTATTGCGGGGTCAGATCCATCCGGTGGCGCAGGCATTCAATCGGATATCAAAGCCATATCCGCAAACGGTGCGTTTGCAATGGCCGTACTGACGGCTTTGACGGCGCAAAACACGCAAGGTGTTGCCGGCATTCATCTTGTGCCACCAGACTTCGTTCTGGCCCAGATCAACACGGTCTTTGCCGACATTCGAGTGGACGCGGTGAAAATTGGAATGATCGCAAATGCAGAGATCGCCCAAGCCGTTGTAACCGCGCTTGACGCCTGTAAGGCTCCGATTGTCGTTGACCCTGTCATGATTGCCAAGGGCGGCGCCGAGCTTCTGCAGGCTGACGCGGTGGACGTGGTCCGGACTCGGCTCGTGCCGCGGGCGGCATTGCTAACGCCCAACTTGCCAGAAGCGGCGCATTTACTGCGAACCAAGACAGCGGTCACCCGCACCGAGATGGAAGCGCAAGGCCACGCCTTAATCCAATGCGGCGCTGGTGCTGTTTTGATGAAGGGTGGTCATCTTGACGGCCCAGAGAGCCCCGATTGCCTCGTTACCGGCCAAGATGTCATGTGGTTCGAAAGCCCCAGAACGAAGACCCCAAACACCCACGGGACAGGGTGCACCCTGTCTTCCGCACTGGCGGCGCAGCTGGCCAAAGGGCAAAACCTCCCTGCTGCTGTCGCAGCCGCCAAAAGCTACGTCACCAATGCCATTGCCCGATCAGACGACCTAGCAGTCGGAAACGGACACGGACCAACCCACCATTTTGCGGTTTTCTACGCCGACGTGGAAGGAACTCACGCATGAAACCGATTGCCCTCGCAACCGCCCTGTCGATCTGCGCCACACCACTTTGGGCTCAAGACAAAATGACCCTACTGCTGGACTGGTTTGTAAACCCTGATCATGGCCCGGTGATCGTTGCGCAAGAGAAGGGTTTCTTCGCATACGTTGATTTAGAGGTTGAGATCATTGCCCCCGCCAATCCTTCTGATCCGCCAAAGCTTGTAGCAGCTGGACAAGCTGACATGGCGATCTCTTATCAACCCCAACTGCACCTACAGATTCACGAAGGGCTCCCTTTACAACGCGTTGGTACGCTGGTCGCAACACCTTTGAATTGCCTTTTGGTGCTTGATGACGGTCCAATTGCCTCGCCAGCCGATCTTAAAGGGCGCAAGGTGGGTTTTTCCGTCGGCGGTGTCGAAGAAGCCGTTTTGGGTCACGTGCTAAACACCCATGGGCTACGCTTAGACGATGTCGAACTGATAAACGTGAACTGGTCACTGTCACCGTCGCTGATGTCTCGTCAGGTGGATGCCGTCATCGGTGCATTTCGCAATTTCGAGCTGAACCAAATGGACATTGAAGGCGTTCCTGGGCGTTGTTTCTATGTCGAAGAAGCAGGTCTGCCGCCATATGATGAACTGATTTACATCGGCAATCCAGACACAATGGATGCCGATGTCGTTCGACGTTTCTTGTCTGCGACGGAAAAGGCAACGCAGTACATCGTCAATCACCCGAAAGAGAGCTGGGAGATATTCTCTGGCACTGCACTTGAGTTGCAAGATGAACTCAACAGGCGCGCATGGGCTGATACGTTGCCCCGGTTTGCCTTGCGTCCCGCAGCGGTGGATGTTGGTCGCTACGCCAATTTCGAAACATTTCTGTTCGAAGCTGGCCTGATCCCAAGCATCAATCAGGTTTCTGACATAGCCATCGATGTGGTCGCTCGATGAACACGCAACCGTACGGACAGACTTTTTCAAGGTGGCGCAGCGGTTGCCCTGACATATGGCAGGCATACACGCATCACGGATTTGTCGAGGGGTTGCGGGTGGGCACCCTGCCCCACGCCGCGTTTCTACACTACCTGATCCAGGACTACGTCTTTCTTGTCCACTTCTCCCGTGCATGGTCCCTGGGCGTTGTCAAAGCAGAAACACTGGATGAGATGAAGGTCTGCGCAATCACAGTTGACGCATTGGTCAATCACGAAATGGCTTTGCACGTCAAAACATGCGCAGCGGCAGGAATTGATGAAGGGACGTTGTTCAACGCAACAGAAGAGTTCGAAAATCTCGCATACACGCGCTACGTGATGGATGCGGGGTTACAAGGCGACTTTCTGGATCTGATGGCCGCACTGGCCCCCTGCTGCTTTGGCTACGGAGAGATCGGTGCGCGTTTGGAGCAAGAGGCCGCAGCGGATACGCCGTATCGAGACTGGATCAACACGTATGCGGGCGATGAGTATCAGACAGTCATGGCCAATGTCGGGCGCATGATCGATGCAGCTGTCTTGCGCCGATTGGGGCATAAACCGCAGCAAGCCGCGCGGTGGGAACACTTACAGCAGCGTTTTTCCACGGCCACAGAGCTGGAGGTGGGCTTTTGGAATATGGGACTGCGGGCCGCATGACAGCGACAGCGCCGTCCATCCATATCAGCAGCTCCTGCACTGTGGACGATGTGAACTTGTTTGACAAACGGACGGGCAAAGACAGACCTGATGTTTGCAAGCTTGGTCGTTTTGGCCGTGATGACAGCCACATTGCACTTTGGCGTGACAAAAGCAGCAGCGCGGTTGCACCGGATTTGAACACCACGTCACCACAGCCAAAGCCTCAGCTTTCCGTAGATTGGAACTTGGCGCTTGGGGTTGCAACTGGTCGTCTGCGGGTACCGACATGTTTCAGCGTTTCAGACTGGCAACCAGCTGGTGAAATTTCTCGCCTTGGATCGCAACGTGACTGCGTAGCACCGATGCCGCTTTGTTTGCATCGCCCTCTTGCAGTGCAAGCAGAACCTCTGAGTGCTCGCTCATGGATTGCTCAAGCCTGCCGCGAAACCGAAGCTGGATCCTGCGATACGCCTTCAGGCGATTTTGAAGCTGAAGCGCTTGTTTTTCGAGAAAGCTGTTCGCGGACGCACGGTAGATGATTTGGTGAAACGTCTCGTTCTCTGAATAGTAACGGTCAGGATCGGTGTCATCAGTGGCTGCCTGGCATCGCTCATTTGCAGCCGACAGCGCTTCAAGATCTTGATCCGTTATGCGCATGGCAGCCAGGCGCCCGCACACCGCTTCGATCTCGGCCATTGTTTCGAACATCTCCATCAGCTCGACAGGACCCGGTTGACGGATGAAAACACCGCGACGAGGGAGTTGTTCGGCCAGTCCAGACGCCACCAAAACCTGCAAAGCCTCGCGGATGGGTGTCCGCGAAACGTGGAATTGTTCCGCCAACCGCAGTTCATCCAGCCGTTCGCCATCGCGAAATTCCCCTGAGAAAACAAGTTGCTCAAGGGATGCTGCAATCTGATCTGCGCGCCTGACATCCATGAAACATGGTGTACCATCCATCCCTTCAAATGCAACCATCTTCATATTGTATACAAGAAAGTTGACTTGTTATGCACGGTATGGAAGCGTTGAAGCGCAGTTTCAACGCACGAACGTTGATTCACGCCTAGGGAGGACAACATGAAATTCAAATCACTCACAGCCGCAGCAATTGCGACCTGCGTCGCTGCCGCATCGGCTGCCAGCGCGGAAACGCTTCGTTTGTCACATCAGTGGTCTAACAAGGATGTACGCCATCAGGTTGCCCAGATGGTCGCCGATGAAGTAGCAGCTGCCAACGTGGACCTCGAAATTCAGATTTTCGGCTCGAAGTCACTTTTCAAGCCGCGCGAGCAATATCGACCACTAAGCCGCGGCCAGTTGGACATGACCGTGCTGCCGCTCAGCTATGCTGGTGGCCAGCAACCCGCCTATAACCTGACGCTTATGCCCGGCATGGTTAAGAACCACGACCACGCCGCGCGTCTCAGCGACTCGCCATTCATGGAGGCCTTGGAAGCGAAGATGGCCGACGATGACGTCATGGTTCTGGTGCATGGCTATCTGGCGGGTGGGTTTGTCGGAAAGGACAAATGCATCACGAAGCCGGAAGATGTGAAAGGTCTTCAGACACGTGCCGCAGGCAAGGCCTTTGAACAAATGCTGGCAGGTGCCGGGGCATCCATTGCATCCATGGCATCTTCAGAAATCTACAACGCGATGCAAACGGGCGTACTGACGGCAGCAAACACTTCTTCCTCGTCTTTTGTGTCCTACCGCATCTATGAACAGGTCAGCTGCTACACCCCGGCAGGCGATGTGGCCCTGTGGTTCATGTACCAACCATTGCTCATGAACAAATCGCGCTTTGATGCGCTGACGTCTGAGCAACAGCAAGCATTGCTTGATGCATCGGCGAAAGCGCAAACCTTCTATCTTGAGGAGGCCAAGAAGCAGGATGCAGCATCGGAACAAGTGTTCCGCGATGCTGGTGTGGAAATAGCACAAATGTCGCCAGAAGACTTCGAAGCCTGGCGCGCACTGGCGCAGGAGACATCCTATGCCAAGTTCGTGTCCGAGGTCGAAGGCGGTCAAGAGCTTTTGGATATGGCGCTGGCTGTAGACTAACACGACTTCCAACGGGCCGCCCGATCTGGTGGCCCGTTCAATATATCTTTTCCCAAGGACATCTTCATGGCGGGTCAAAGCTCCGCCCCGATTGCGCGCACCGGCAACAATCCGTTTCTGCGCTTCGTGGCTGCACTATCCACATTGGCAGGCTGGTGCTCTGCTGCGATGATTGTTGCTGCTGTTGCAATAACTTGCCAGATGATCTTCATCCGCTTTGTTTTGAACGGATCAACCGTCTGGCAAACCGAGGCTGTCATCTATCTTGCTATTGGTGCGACCCTAATCGGCCTGCCGTATGTCCAGCGTCTGCGTGGGCACGTGAATGTAGACCTTGTGCCATTGGCCTTGAGCAAACGTTTGCGCTTTGCCCTCGCCGTTTTCACTCTTTCTCTGTCCATCGTCATGGTGTCGATCATGCTTTGGTACAGCTATGAATTCTGGCATCTGACTTGGGAACGAAACTGGCGTTCGGATACGGTTTGGGGCGTCAGGCTGTGGATTCCCTATCTGGCCCTGCCTGTAGGTTTTGCGCTTTTCCTGCTTCAACTGGTTGCCGACATGGTCGCCATGCTGCTTGGAATTGAGAAGCCATTTGGCCTGGAGGACGTGTGATGGACCCGCTCACGCTTGGTGCGCTTGTCGCGGTTTGCACGATCCTGGTTCTGTTCTCAGGTGTTTCAGTCGCGCTGGGGCTGCTGATTGTGTCCACAGGTTTCATCATGGTTTTCGATGGCGTGCGTTCGCTCGAACTGATGCCCGAGATCCTGTTCGGCAAGTTGGACAACTTCGCACTGTTGTCGATCCCGATGTTCATCATCATGGGCGCATCCATTGCGTCAACACGAGCTGGTGCTGACCTGTACGAAGCCCTTGAACGGTGGCTCACGCGCGTTCCGGGTGGACTTGTTATCTCGAACCT
>NZ_JBYNDP010000084.1:0-10050 GCF_059783535.1 Tateyamaria sp.
CCCTTGAGGTGACCGAAAACCGGGTGCCAGGAGATGTCATTGGCGATCTGATCGCGGCTGGTCAGGATATGCTGCGCCATCCCATCGACCTGTTGCCCCACGCGGACGAGGCCGTGGCGCGCGCCAAGGAACATGGCCCGGTTCTGTTGATAACAAAGGGCGATCTGCTGGATCAGGAGCGCAAGCTGGCGCAATCCGGTCTGGGTGATCTATTTGACGGGGTCGAGATCGTGTCGGACAAAACCCCGGCTGTCTATGCTCGCATCTTTGAGGGCTTTGGCGGCGCAGACCGCGGTATGATGGTTGGCAATTCGATGAAATCCGATGTCCGTCCGATGATTGATGCGGGCGGTTTTGGTGTCTTTGTGCCCCATGATCTGGCCTGGGATCTGGAGGCTGCCGACGCGCCAGAGGGACACCCGAGATACGCTGCCCTGCCTGATTTGGGGGCCTTGTCCGACTTTCTGCAGTCGCAGCGATAAGCCGCCGCCACATTCCTGCCACAATCGCCCTTTTTGGGGCCATGCGTTGCCGCATCCCCCACATGTTGTTTGATGCGGGTGCAGAAAAACGGAAACGTGAGCCGCATCAACACTTTATCGAAACTGCGACCTGTGTTAGCGTGGCGGCAATTACAAAAAAGGTCAGTCGAATAATCGACGGCCAGAGGCAGATATAGGCAGGTTTACCGTGAAGGTTCGGCGCGCACAGCCGGCCCGGCTAGGGCTTATTCTTTTTGCATTGTTGTGGATGGTGGTCATTGTGCCCGCCTCTGTCATGGCGGCGCCTTATGCGGCATTCGTGATGGACGCCCGGACGGGTGAAGTCTTGCATTCCCGCAACGCGGACACGCAGTTGCACCCCGCATCACTGACCAAGATGATGACGCTTTATGTCGTCTTTCAAGCGGTCGAGCGCGGCGAGATCACCATGGACACCAAGGTGAAGATTTCGAAAAAGGCCGCGGCCGAGGTGCCATCGAAACTGGGCCTGCGCGCCGGGTCCAGCATCAAGCTGCGGTATCTGGTCCGCGCCTCTGCCGTGAAGTCGGCCAATGATGCGGCCACCGCCATTGCCGAGGCCATTTCGGGATCCGAGGCCGCCTTTGCACGCCGCATGAACCGGACAGCCAAATCGCTGGGCATGACCCGAACGACCTTCAAGAATGCGCATGGTCTGACCGAGAGCGGCCACATGTCCACAGCCCGCGACATGTCCACCCTTGGACGGCACCTGCTGTATGATTATCCGCAGTATTACAATCTGTTCTCGCGCACTTCGACCAATGCCGGGATCGCCACCGTGAACAACACGAACCGTCGGATGCTGGCCAATTACAGGGGCGCGGACGGGATCAAAACCGGCTACACCCGTGCCGCCGGTTTCAACCTTGTTGCATCGGCCGAGCGTGGGAACGAGCGCATTATCGCAACGGTTTTTGGTGGCAAGTCCACCGCGTCGCGCAATGCCAAGGTGGCAGAGCTGCTGGACCTTGGGTTCCGCCGTGCGCCCAGCCGCGCGCCACTGCGCAAGCCATCCAAGCCCAGCTATGTGCCTGGAGATGAGCCCATCATCGTTGCGGGCAACCAGGATGCGCCGCGGGGTGCTGGCAAGATCATTCGCCTGAGTGGCGCGGTCAAAACAAGCTATCGCCCCAAGATGCGTCCCGGCAGCGCCGCCCCCGTTCTGGTCGCCGAAGCGCCCGTTGCATCGACCGTCCTGCCGGATGACATCCAAACCGCCCTGGTCGCGGCGCAAGTCAGCGAGACACCGGCGCCCGCTGCTGCAACTGCGGTCACTGCCGCGTTGGCACCACCAACGGTTCGTCCAGAGGCACGTCCCACGCAGGTGGCGCTGAGAGCGGAGCCCGAGGTCGTAACCCGCGTGTCCACGTCCGGAGGCCGCCATTGGGGTGTGAATGTGGGTCGCTATGGCAGCCGCTACAAGGCTGAGAAGGTGTTGCTGCAGACCGCCTTGACCGAGATGTCATCGCTGGATGGCAGCTTGCGCAAGGTTGTGCGCCGCCCCACGGGCTTTGACGCCAATTTCATGGGCATGACCCGTGATGGGGCCGATCTGGCCTGCCGTCGCCTGCAATCGCGCAACATGACCTGCTTTATGATCGGGCCGCAATCCTAGCGCCAACTGGCTGGATCAACGTTCAACAGCTTGGACAGCTGCACGTAGACTTCAGGCTCCGCCTCCTGAAGCGCGTGTGGCTTTTCAAAAAACAGCTCGACCGCGACGGCAAAGAACTCTTCGTGGCTGGTTGCGCCATAGGCATCGATCACAGTCCGCCGTCCAGCCTGCGTGTTGGCGACATGCCGATCATAGGCTGCAACGATCACCTGCGCCCACCGCGCAAAGCTTTGGCCCTCGGCCATGGGCGGAGCACCGTCGGTCTGGCCCGACAGATCATCCAGTTGGTGCGCAAACTCATGCAGGACCACGTTCAACCCATCGCTGTCATTAAGCCCACCCTGCTGCACGTCCCGCCACGACAGCACGACCGGGCCCCGTGACCAGCTTTCGCCAAGGCGCACCACCTCTTCCTCAGTCACCACATAGCCATCCTGCAAGGTTTGCTTGGATTTGAACGCGCCGGGATAGATCAGCACGGTCGTCAGGTGCTTGTACCAGGCCTCCGTACCGACAACGAGCAACGCCGCCTGCCCCGCAATGCTGAGCGCAATGTCGTCGGTCACTTCAAGCCCGTCGCACCCCACCAGATCGATCTGGTTAAGGAACAGCGCAACCTTGCCTTCAAAAGGTTCCTTGAGCTCGGGCGGCAGTTTGCGAACCAAGGGCACCTGCGCCCGGATGATACGCCATTCTTCATCCGTCAGGCGCGAGGCAAGCACCTCTTGCTGCCACTGTCGTTTCGACCACGCACGCCACGCCAGAAAGCCACCGATCAGGATCAGAAGCCCAAGAAACAGGATCATTCCTTCGCCGCCTTTCTGATCCAGCGGATAAAGTCCCGCAGTGCAGGGCGCAGAATGCCAGGGCGCGTGACAAGATGATACCCTGCGCCATCGACCGCATCCTCGTGCAAAATCACCAGCCGACCAGCTGCGATGTCAGCGGCAACAAAGTTGCGGACGGTGACAGCAAGCCCCTGCCCGTCCCGCGCCCCATCCAGCATGAGATTTCCGGGCACCTGCGTCACCGGCCCCCTTGGCATGTCGGCCGCTCCGCGTTGGGTCAGCCATCTCGAACTTTCCGTGGTCCCAACCTCTTCCAGCCACGGTAACGCCCCAAGGCTGGAGGGGTCGGACACATCGCGACCGGCAACAAGGTCAGGCGCAGCGACAACCACCATCGACGTTGGAACCAGAAGTTCGCTGTCGAGCCCCTCCCATCCACCAACGCCATAGCGAATGGAAAGATCGACACCGCCGGGCGACAAATTCACAATGTCTGATGTCGGGTTGAGCACCAGATTGATCTCGGGATGCTTGACCCGGAACTCGGACAGGCGGGGCATCAACCAGGCAGAGGCAAAGCTGGGTGTGGGCGAGATATGCAGCGGACGCGCCGCCTCGGCCCCCGTCACCAGTGCCACGGCGCGCGTGATGCTCGCGAAGCCATCCGCACAGCCTTGCGCCAGAATCTCACCATCAGAGGTCAACCGCATGGCCCGCCCCGAGCGATCAAAGAGGCTCACGCCCAGATGCGCCTCAAGCGCGCGCAATTGCTGGCTGACAGCCGCATGGCTGACCGACAGCGCCTGCCCCGCTGCAACCACGCTGCCCGTATCCACAAAAGCGGCAAAGGCCCGAAGGGCCGCCAAAGGCGGAAGGCTGCGCCATTCCATATGTCAGTTCAGCTTACACATGAGCATTCCATTTGAGTCGCATAAACGGCCCGTTGGATCAATATTTAATCATGTTCCTTAACCGCCCAAGAGGTGTTCCATGCTCAACATCTACGCTCAAACTTTCATGACAGCGACCCGCCAACGGCGTTGCGTCCGGGTCAGCCTTCCCAAAACCCACTGGTGGCACGGCAAACGCACCAAATGCATTGATCTGGAACGGCTATGAACGCACTCGTGCGGCGCTCGACCGAGACAAACACGATCAAATGGGGCGCGTCAGTCATTCAAATCTTTGGTTATGGCGCAACCGCGATCGGGCTCGCGCCTCTGAACATGTACCTGTTCCTGGCCGGACTGATCGGCTGGCTGATCGTGGGCTGGCGCTGGAATGACATGGCAATGACGCTGATCCATGTCATCGCGCTGGCGGCCATGGTGATCGGACTGGCCCTGGCCTGAAGGGACGGCGGGCGGGGTGTCGTTGACCCAAAAGGGGCAACGCACGTCGCCCTCCGTCAATGCGTGGCTTGCAAAAGCAGGCGGGTGTAGTCGGTCTGGGGCCGCTCAAACAGATCCTCGGCCACGCCCTGCTCGACAATATCCCCCTGCTTCATCACCAGCATCTTGTGGCTCATGGCCCGCACCACCTTGAGGTCGTGCGAGATGAACAGGAACGCCAGCCCGTATTTCTCCTGCAGCCCGCGCAGCAGCTCAACAATCTGTACCTGCACCGTCATGTCGAGGGCGGAGGTCGGTTCATCCAGCACCACCAGCTTGGGTCGCAACACCATGGCCCGCGCAATGGCGATGCGCTGGCGCTGGCCGCCGGAAAACTCGTGCGGGTACCGATCCATGGTCATGGGATCGAGGCCCACCTCAGTCATCACTTCGGCCACCACCTCGCGCGCGCTGCGCCCATCATCAATGCCATGCACACCAAGCCCTTCAGCAATGATTTGCATCGCCGTCATACGGGGTGACAGAGACCCGAACGGGTCCTGAAACACGATCTGCATATCCTTGCGCAAACGTCGCAGCTCGCGCACGGACCAAGCCCGGATGTCCTGCCCCATATAGACAATCCGCCCCTCGGACGAGATCAGCCGCATGATGGCAAGCGCCAACGTGGTCTTGCCCGATCCGCTTTCCCCCACGATGCCCACGGTTTCGCCCGCGCGCACCCTGATGGTCGCGTCGTTCACCGCCTTCACATGGCCGACCGTCTTGCGCAGAAGACCCGCAGTGATGGGGAACCAGACTTTCAGGTGTTCCGTTTCGGCAACCAGCTCCGCGTCCTGCGGCACAGGCGACGGTTGGCCCGTCGGCTCCGCGCTCAGCAGCTTTTGGGTATAGGGGTGCTTGGGTGCGTCGAAAATCTCTTTCGTCGGACCGGTTTCCACGATCTCGCCATTCTGCATAACGCAGACGCGATCCGCGATGCGCCGCACGATGCCGAGGTCGTGGGTGATGAACAGCAAGCCCATACCTTCGGACGTCTTGAGGTCCCCCAGCAGATCGAGGATTTGCGCCTGGATGGTGACATCAAGCGCCGTGGTGGGTTCATCAGCGATCAGGATGTCCGGCTTGTTGGCAAGCGCCATGGCGATCATGACGCGCTGGCGTTGTCCGCCCGACAGTTCATGCGGGTAGGCGTTCAAACGGCTCTCAGCGTCGCGGATGCCCACCTTGTCCAACAGTTCAAGGATACGTTCCCGCGCCGCATCTCCGGCGATCCCCTGATGCAGAGCAAGGCTTTCGCCCAATTGCTTGGCAATCGTATGGAGAGGATTCAGCGACGTCATCGGCTCCTGAAAGATGAACGAGATGTCGTTGCCGCGCACCTTGCGCAGCAGCCGCTCCTCCGCCCCGATCATTTCCTGACTGTCATAGGTGACGGAGCCCGTCACCTCGGCACTGTCGCCCAGCAGGGACACGGTGGATAGTGCGGACACCGATTTCCCCGACCCGGACTCCCCCACCAGCGCAACCGTCTCGCCCCGGTCCACATGGAAAGACACGCCCCTGACCGCCTCGGTCAGCTGCCCGTCCTGGCGGAAACCGACGCACAGGTCATTGACTTGTAGGAGCGCCATCAGGAGAACGTCTTTCTTGGGTCGAACGCGTCGCGGATGCCTTCGAAGATAAAGATCAACAGGCTGAGCATCACGGCGAACACGGTAAAGGCGGTGAAGGCAAGCCACGGGGCCTGCAGGTTCTGCTTGGCTTGCAGCGTCAGTTCCCCAAGCGAGGGGGCGGAAGACGGCAAGCCAAAGCCGAGGAAATCGAGCACTGCGAGGGACGAGATGGTGCCCGTGATGATGAAGGGCAGCATGGTCAGCGTCGCCACCATTGCGTTGGGCAGCATATGCCGGAACATGATGGTCAGGTTGCTGACGCCGAGCGCACGCGCCGCGCGGACATATTCGAGGTTCCGGGCACGTAGAAATTCTGCCCGCACCACGCCCACAAGGCCCGTCCAACCGAACAGGATCAAAAGGAACACAAGCAGCCAGAAACTTCGGCCCAGGATCGCGAACATGATGATGATGACGTAAAGGCTGGGCGTGGAGGACCAGATCTCGATAATCCGCTGGAAGATCAGGTCGGTGCGCCCGCCGAAGTAGCCTTGTATCGCGCCTGCAAAGATGCCGACGACGGCTGAGGCCCCTGTTACCACAAGGGTGAACAGGACGGACAGGCGGAAGCCGTGAATGACGCGGGCCAGCACGTCCCGTTTGGTGCCATCGGTGCCCAAGAGGTTCTCGCCATTGGGCGGCAGCGGGGCCGCGCCGGGGCGATCCACGGCGGTGTCGAAGCTGTAGGGAATAAGGGGCCAGATGGTCCAGCCCTTGGTGATCGCTTCGCCATCAACCTCGCCATCCTGCGCGTCTTCGATGACGCCTTCGGGGTCATCGAAACACAGATCTAGCCCACCTGATACGATCAGGCATTCCACTTCAGGGTCGCGATAACTGGCCTCGGTCCGGAAGTCGCCGCCAAAGGCGGTCTCGGGGTAGAAGTTCCAGATCGGGGTATAGAACTGGCCTTGATACCGCACGAGGATCGGCTTGTCATAGGCGATCAGTTCGGCGACCAGAGATAGTCCGAACAGGATCGAGAAGATCCAGAGCGACCAGTAGGCACGACGGTTCTTTTTGAAGTTCCGCCAGCGGCGCTGGTTCAGCGGCGACAAGGAAAAGAACGGGCGACGCGGGGCTGGCACCACAGCGGCAGGCGTGCTGTCCGTATCGATCACGGGGTCTGGCATAGCCATCAGCCTTCCCTCCGCTCAAAGTCGATGCGCGGATCGACCAGCACGTACATCAGGTCCGAGATGATGCCGACCAATAGGCCCATGAGGCCAAAGATATACAGCGTCCCGAAGACAATGGGATAGTCGCGGGCCACCGCCGCCTCGAACCCGAGCCGCCCCAGACCATCCAGCGAGAAAATGGTTTCGATGATCAGGGAGCCACCAAAGAAGACGCCAATGAACACTGCGGGGAAACCCGCAATGACGATCAGCATGGCGTTGCGGAAGACATGGCCATAGAGCACGCGGCGTTCCGAAAGACCCTTGGCGCGGGCGGTCATCACGTAGAGTTTTTTGATCTCGTCCAGAAAGCTGTTCTTGGTCAGCAGTGTCAGCGTGGCAAAGGCCCCAATTGTACCTGCCAACACCGGGAGAGTGATGTGCCAGAAATAGTCGGCCACTTTGCCCAAGGCACTGAGGTCATCGAAGTTGTCAGAGGTCAGGCCGCGGAGCGGGAATATCTGGAAGTAACTGCCACCGGCAAAGAGCACGAGCAACAGAATGGCAAATAGAAACCCGGGGATGGCGTAGGCCGCGATGATTGCGCCAGATGTCCAGGTATCAAATGGCGTGCCATCCTTGACCGCCTTGCGGATGCCCAGCGGGATCGACACGAGATAAGCGATAAGTGTGGACCAAAGCCCCAGCGTGATCGACACGGGCAGTTTTTCAATAATCAGGTCCACGACGCTGATAGATCGGAAGTAGCTGTCCCCAAAGTCAAATCGGGCATAGTTCCAGATCATGTTCAGAAAGCGCTGTACGGGTGGTTTGTCGAACCCAAACTCGGCTTTCAGTTCCTCGATGAATTCAGGTGGCAGCCCTCGCGCGCCCACATATTCACTGTTGGATGCGGTATCGAGCTCGTCGGCCCCAGCATCATTGTTGCCCCCGGCAAAGCCACCAAAGACGTCACCCCCACCCTGCGCGCGCGCGATGGCCTGCTCTACGGGACCGCCGGGCACGAATTGTGTCAGGGTGAAGTTGACCAACAGGATGCCCAGCAAGGTCGGGATGACCAAGAGCAGCCTTCGCAGGATATAGGGGCCCATTGCCTTACCTCAGCGCGCCGGACGCTTTGATGGCGGCGGCCTTGTCTTCATTCACCCACCAGAAATCCAGGTAGCCAAGGTTGTAGGGTGGAATGACCGCAGGGTGTTCGTACATATCGTAGTAAGCCACCCAATGGTTTGGATTATACCAGACGGGCACCATGAAGAACTCATGGCGCAGCGCTCGGTCGAGCGCCATCATGGCCGCTTCTTCCTCTTCGCGCGTTTCAGCCCGCAAGGATATATTGATCAGTTCGTCCACCAAGGGGCTCGCCAGTCCTGCAGGGTTGAACAGCGAGAATGCCGCGTCTTCAGATCCAAATCGCTGGCGCAGGCCCGTCCCTGTGCCAAGGAACGCCGCGTAGCTGTCATAGAGAAGATCATAGTCCCGATCTCGTTCGCGCGCCGTGAATTGCGACGAGTCGACCCGTTCGAGCGTGATATCGATGCCCATGTCAGACACGTTCGACACAAAGTTTTCCATGACACCGGTGAGTGTCGGAGACGCGGAACTGCTGAACAGGAAGTTCAGCGCCAGGGTCTCTCCGTTCGCGTTGCGACGCAATCCGTCGTCGCCCACTTCCCATCCCGCGTCATCCAGCAGACGCATTGCCTTGCGCAGATTGCGACGGTCGCGCAACGTTTCCGGATTGGATGTATGAGGCATACGCGCAGGTTCGGTCAGCAGTTCTTCGGGCACCAAATCACCCAAGGACTGCAGCAACTCCAGTTCCAGCCCCTGTGGAGCTTCGGTCGCCATGACGGGGGTGCCCTGGCTGAAGGAGGCGCGCTGTTTGAACAGGCCGTATTGCAGGCTTTCGTTCGTCCATTCGAAATTGTAGCCGAGCGCCACGGCTTCCCGCACGCGGCGGTCCTTCAGCTGATCCGATGCCAGGTTGAAGATGATGCCAGTAGGAGTGGGCGGCGATCCGTCCCGCAGTTCCTTTTTTACGACGTCGCCCGATTGCACTTTGGGGAAGTCATACTGCGTGGCCCAGATGCGGCTATCGCCTTCAGGCCGGAAAGTGTATTCACCCGCCTTGAATGCCTCGAACGAAGCGGCGCTGTCGCCAAACATTTCCACCCGCAGGCGGTCAAAGTTGTTCCGGCCAACGTTGAACGGAAGATCATTGCCCCAGTAGTCCGGGTTCCGTTTCAGCACGATCCGGCGCGAGATATCCACATCTTCGACCATGTAGGCCCCAGAGCCCGGCGAGATATCCAGCCTGCTTTCGTTCAGCTTCGCGCCTGTTTCCTCGTACCATTTTCTTGACCATGCCGGCACGCCGCCGACCTGTTCGATCAGTGACCGACGCGAGATTCCGTCTGTGAAGTAGAATTTGATCGTGTGATTGTCGATCACCTCGACCTTGGGAATGCGTTTGCGCACAGCGTCTGCATAAGACTTGAAGCCTTGATCCAGAAGCAGGTTGTGGCTGAAGGCGATATCGTGGGCCGTTACCGGCGTGCCGTCAGAAAAGCGCGCCTCAGGACGCATGTAGAAGATGACCCAAGAACGGTCCTCGGGATACTCTAAGCGTTCGCACAACAGGCAATAGTATTCACCGTAGACGTCGGCCGGCGCGGCGCCGCCCCCGGGTGCTTCACCCAACAGGCTTTCATACATCATGACCGAGAACAGATGCGCACGCCCCTGGCGCGCATAAGGGTTCATTGAATCGAGCGTCCCGACAAAGCCAATCGCCAGTTCACCACCCTTTGGTGCGTCCGGATTTACATAATCGAAATGCGGATAGTCTGCGGGGTATTTCAGATCGCCATAAAAGGAGTACCCGTGCGACGAGATGATTTTCTCATCTCCCTCTGCCCGCGCCGTGCCGGACAGAACCAGCGTTGCCAATAGA
>NZ_JBYNDP010000084.1:10150-17469 GCF_059783535.1 Tateyamaria sp.
TTTCTCATCTCCCTCTGCCCGCGCCGTGCCGGACAGAACCAGCGTTGCCAATAGACCAAGGATCGCAAGACCGCCCCACAGGATGCTTTTGTCTCGCGTCTTGCTTACACGAATCCTGGCCTGGGCATGTCTGCGATTGGGTTGCATTGGTACTCTCCTGTTCGTGGCATTCACGGCCGTCTTGTGATTGGAGGTAAGCTAAATGCCCAACATGCCAATATGCAACTTGAGATTCTGTGATCACGATGCCTCGCATGTGAGGCCGTTGAAACAATTGGCAAGAAAAAAAGCCGCAGGCGGGGCGCTTGCGGCTTTGATCAGGTCAGATTTTGAAACAATCAGTTTGTGATTGTGGCGAGATAGGCGATCAAGTTCGCGCGATCTTCGATGTCGCGCAGGCCGTTGTAGCCCATGGATGTGCCGGGCGCGTAGCTGCGTGGGCTTTCCAGAAAGCCGTTCAAATGCTCAGGCGTCCACACATCGACAACGGCGTCCAATGCACCCGAATAGCTGAAGCCATCTGCAGCGCCAACCGCACGATCCACGATGCCATGAAGATAAGGACCAGCACCGTTTGCACCGGCTTCAAGCTTGTGACATGCGCTGCATTGACGGAAAACGCGGGCACCGGCGCCAGCGTCTGCCGCCGCATAAACATCCGCGAACGCGACCTCGACCACTTCTTCCGTGCTCTCTTCCGCGCCGGTATCAACCACATATGCTTGTTCGCCGTGACCATCGACGTGGTACAGCTCTTCCGCGGCCCATTTGCCGAGCAAAAGCACCAGCAATGCACCACACAGGCTGGCCGCAATCTTGGTAAAGGTCATGGTGTCGAACATTTGGCTTCCGATTCCGTGGCTTTTCATGTTGTTCCGGCGGGTATCTACGGCTTCCCCTTGTCACTGGCAAGGTATAGAAAGCGCGACCAATCGCCCTGCCCGACGATCGGCGGCGGCGCGACAGCAAAGGACAAACGATGTCGACAAGGATTGCGTTCCAGGGTGATCTGGGCGCCTACGGCCACGAAGCCGTTCTGAAAGCCCGGCCAGATGCTACTCCGGTCCCCTGCCATGCATTCGAAGATGTCATTGCCGCCGTACGTGACGGCGCTGCCGATATGGCGATGCTGCCGGTCGAAAACACGACCTATGGCCGGGTCGCGGATATCCACCGTTTGCTGCCGCAAAGCGGGTTGCATATCGTGGACGAGGCGTTTGTCCGGGTCCGCATCGCGCTGATGGCGCTGCCGGGTCAGACGCTCGACGATATCTCGCTTGTTCGCGCCCATCCCGTCCTGATCCCACAGGCGCGGGCATATCTTGATGCCCACGGTATTGCGGCCGAGGCGGCGCCAGACAGTGCGGGTGCAGCAGCCGCGATTGCCAAAGCAAGCGAGATGGGCGTCGGCGCATTGGCGTCGTCCGTCGCGGCAGATATTCATGGCCTGAACGTTCTTGCCCGCGATATCGAGGATCAGGGACACAACACCACGCGTTTCCTGCTGATGGCACCGGAGAAGGACACGGCACGCCGCGCCGACACCATGATCACCACGTTTGTCTTTGAAGTGCGGAACATTCCGGCGGCGCTCTACAAGGCCATGGGCGGTTTCGCGACAAATGGCGTGAACATGACCAAGCTGGAGAGCTACATGGTCGGCGGCGCGTTTACCGCCACGCAGTTCTATGCCGATGTCGAAGGGCATCCCGACGATCCAGCGCTGGCACGGGCACTGGAAGAGCTGGACTATTTCACCAACCGGCTCGACATCCTTGGGGTGTATCCTGCCGCTGCCGGGCGAGACTGATCAAGGGTCGGTGGGTGGGCGCCTTTGACCCGCGAGGGTCAAACAGAGCCGCACAGCGATCGGATCAAGCGCTACGTTCCAAGCGCTCTTCGAGCCCTTTTGCGTAGTCTGCGACCCGCAACTTGAAGCGTTTCGTGATGGATGTCTTGGCCAGTCTGAGCGACTGTATGAACAGCCGTGTGGAAAGCGTCAGTGGGACGATATCCAATGCCAGAGCCATGCGCGTGCGGCTGCGTGACAACGCCAGCAATTCGATTGAAAAGGTGCCGCTGATCCCGGCAGAGTTGATATCAAACACCATCTCATTCGGAGCGTCGTAGCGCGTAAGCTCGAGGTCCATCTCGCGCCGACGACCACGCATCTTGAAATACACTTTCCAGCGCATACCAACACCCGCCTGCGTCAGAGGATCAACGCGCTGCACTTCAGCGCCTCGGCGCATCGCCTGACGTTCGAAACCGTCAAAATCGTTGAGAGCTGCGAACACCTTATCGATATGCGCTGCCACGTCTTCCCGAGCCGAGAGCTTCATTTCATATGCCTGCTTTTTTCCCGGTTCAGTCTCCCCTCAATCAAGGGTGTCCGCAAGCCAGTTCTCAAGTAAAAAGTGTGCAATTGCACCTTTACGTGCGGGCAAGACAGTTTTGTGCTCTCCCGCAAAGATGGCAAGCATCTCTTCGCGTGTGACCCATATCGCGTCTTCGATCTCGTGCGGATCGATCGCAATATCCTGGCTCAACGCTTCACCTTGGCACCCGAACATGAGCGAAGCCGGAAACGGCCATGGCTGGCTTGAGAGGTAAGCAACGGGCCCCACGCGAATACCGGCCTCTTCAAACACTTCGCGCCGTACGGCCGCTTCCAGTGTTTCGCCCGGCTCCACAAACCCTGCCAACAGAGAATACATTCCGTCTGGCCACCCGGGCGACCGGCCCATAAGGACAGAATTTCCATGGGTGATCAGCATGATAACCACAGGATCTGTGCGCGGAAAATGATGTGCGCCGCAAGACGGGCAGGTCCGCTGCCAGCCTGCATGGGTCATCTGGGACGCCGCGCCACATTTGGCGCAGAACCCATGGGTATCGTGCCACCCGAAGACGGCCTTGGCCGTTGCGGCAAGTTCGGCGTCGCGCGGCGACAGCCATGTCATGGTGCGCCGCAATTCTGCAAATACTTCATCCTCGGCGCAGGCAGGATGATGTTGCTCAGTCGGATCGAGGAACCCGCCAAGCGTCGACGGATCCAGATCGTCCGGCGTCCAGCTGGACACATCCAAGGCAAAGCGCGGTGCCCCATCTTCGCGCCCAAGAAACACGGCAGCTTTCATATCCGCGACGTCGCAAGCGGGGTGATCCATCGCAAGGCGGACCAGGGATGCGGGTCGGGTGCGTTGGATCAGCGGTTTGCCACGCCATATCAGGACGGCGCGCGCCACCGGGTCGGCCAGCGCGCTCGCAATGGCCCCAGCGTCACCCCTCACCTCTGCTGCCCGGTCGAGGTGGGACCCCCCAAATGTCACGGTCTCGGCATGTTTCATGCCTGCCCTCGCGTTTTTCTTCGTTTGCGCCTTGCTTGGCATGGGCGGGACGGTGACGCAATGGGACGCCGTATGGTTAGAAATGGATGTTTCGACGCAACCTGTTGTTTTTTGCTTGCCTTGAACTCAACCGTAGGGTGCAAGTTGCACTATGACCCTGCCGACCGCCTGTTTACGCATCGCCGCAACTTCAGACGTCCATATGCACCTCACCGGATGGGATGCGCTGCGCAACATTCACATACAGACCAAGGGCATGGATCGCCTCGCAACCCTGATCCGGGACGCGCGCAAAACTGCCGCAGGCGGATTTATCTTGGTCGACAATGGCGACGCGCTGCAGGGTACGCCACTGGGCGATATTTGCGTCGATGCGCCGGAAAACCACCCATGGCCGGCGGTACTAAACGCTTTGAACTTTGACGCTGTTGGCCTCGGCAACCATGATTTTGATTTTGGGCTGCCCTTTCTGAACACGGTCATGGAACAGGTGCGCTGCCCGGTGCTGTGTGCCAACGAGACGAACAACGCTGTCACGTGCGCTGCCCCTTTTGCCATCGTTGAGCGCAGTGTTCCCTGTTCAGACGGTGAAGATCGTCTGCTGCGTGTCGGGCTCACATCGGTCCTGCCGCCGCAAACCGCAGTATGGAACCGGCGCTGTCTGGACGGTGCGGCTCAATTCGACAACGGCGTGGAGGCAACTGCGAAGACGGTTTCAGCCCTGCAAGATGCGGGCACTGACCTTGTTGTCCTGTTGTGCCACAGCGGGCTGGACGACGGCGTTGAGGCGACAGGCGAAAACTTTGGGGCCGCGATTGCCGCACAGGTACCCGGGATCGATGCAATGATCCTGGGCCACACTCATCTGCGATTTCCCGGACCCGACCATGCCGGGCTTGACGGGTTGGATGCCATCAACGGCACGGTGTTTGGCGTGCCCGCGGTGATGCCGGGACATGCAAGCACGGAACTGGGTGTCATTGATCTGACACTGGTACGTGGGCGGAACGGATGGCAGGTCGATGCACATGCGGTCCGGCGTTCTGGTGTCCGCGTCGATGATCTTCCGGATGAGGCATTGGTCAGTATCACCAGCCCTTTGGTTGACGCCACGCGCATGCATCTGGACAAGCAAATCGGATCGACGCCAGAACACTTGCACACCTGGTTTTCGATGCTGCGCCCGTCCGCGACAGAGGCTCTGGTCGCACACGCCCTGTCAGGCACGATTGCCGATGCGATTGCTGGTACGGACCTTGCCAACCTGCCTATTCTGGCCAGTATTGCACCGGCTGCACTGGGTGGTCGGGCAGGTCCGGACAACTATGTCGACATTCCGGTCGGCCCATTGTGCGAACGTCACGTTGCCATGTTGTGCCCCTACCCCAACATGGTTTGGGCTGCCGTTCTGACCGGCGCAGAGCTGCAGGACTGGATTGAACGCAGCCTCGCCTTTTTCAACCCGGTCAATGACGCAGCCGCTGCATTGGTGAACCCTGATTCTCCGGCTTTCAACTTTGATATGGTGCATGGAACGGAGGTGGAGGTGGATTTGCGCGCACCCGCTGCGTTCGACGCCAATGGACATCGCATGCTCAGCGGCTCATCTCGCTTAGGGCGATTGACGTATGAAGGCCAATCGGTCCGCCCGCATGATCGCTTCGTGGTCGCCATGACCAGCTATCGTGGCGCCGGTGGGGGCAACTATCCTGGCATCGGCCCAGAGACAGAGATTGTGCAGACCCATGTGGAAATGAGGCAAGCATTGCGGGCGGCCATGGCCGGGGAGATACAGTCGACCATTGCGCCTGACTCGCGCCCTTGGCGATTCACGCCCGACCAAGGCGTTCGCCGCACTATCCAGACATCACCCGATGCCGAAGACTATCTGTCCTATATCGCGGAGTTTGATCCGCAGCCCTTGGGTTTGGACGAAAGCGGTTTTCTTCAGGTCCAAGTCTCGATCTGACCAGATGCGCACCTCTTGCACCGGGTGAGCGCCCGCTTTATATGACACCGTGAGAGGTTGGCGCGGGCAGGCGCCTCGCCAACCCGGTCAGATCCGGAAGGAAGCAGCCGTAACGAGCCCCGCTTGGGTCGTTGTCAATCTCTCACCTCAGCGCGCCTTGGCGCGCGTAAGTCTGGCAGCGTATCGCAAAGCGATGCGCGAGAAGACAAAAGCTCTAATCCCCGAGCAATATCGGCCAGATCGCCTTGTTCCGGCGCGAGAATGCGCCAAGGTGGCCAACAGTCTTGAGCCCATGGTCCCATGGGTCCACCACAACAGGGTCAGCCCCATAGACACCGGCCAGGCGTGCCACCTGCGGCGGCGGGATCAGATCGTCATCAGTAAAGGCATGCAAGCGCACCGTCGCTTTGCCCTGCCAGTTCGGCGCGGGCAGACGTGCACCAATATCCGCATCATAGAAGTTGCGAGAGGTGCACCATTTGCGCCACTGCCAAAACACATCTGATGGCAAATCCTCCCCGAAACGCAACGATTTGCCAGGCAGGTATCCGCACAACAGCGTCGCCAGAGGCCCCAACACGAACCAGAAATTCAGCGCCATGGCGCGGTAGGGCCATGGGTGGTCATTGTGGTGCACCATGCCGGACGCCACGCCGATAACACGGGCAACGTCTTCCATTTCAGGCTGGTTGGGCAGCAACATCGCACCAAGGGAATGGCCGACGATCCATAGCGGCGTGTCGGGGACTTCGCGGCGCATGGCACGGCGCGCAGCCACCTGATCACGAATGCCCCAATCGGTCATGTCGGCCTGCACCTGCCGCATCGGCCCAGCGTAAGAGCGCCCAAGCCCGCGATAGTCATAGGTCAGGACAGCCGTGCCACGCTCCGCCGCCATCCACCGGGCGAAATGTGTGTAGAACGTCTGCGGTACACCCGTCGCGCTGTTCAGCACCACGGCGGCAAAGGGGCGTTGGTTGGGGCGATACATCCGACCAACCAGTTCCGCACCATCTTGCGTTTTGAATGCGAGCGATCTTTCGGTCACCGCGCGCTGCACCGGAGCTGTATCAAACATGAAGTGCCTCCCTGATCATCTCTAGACCAATTGGTCTAATTGCAACGCTGGACCAATCGGTCTATTCCTGTCAAGGTCAAAATATGAACGATCGCCCGCTTCCCACCAAGGATCGCCTGATCCTGTCCGCTGCCACCTTGTTCCGCACACGCGGGTATCACGGTGTCGGCTTGGCTGACCTTTTGGCCGACGCAAAAGCACCCAAAGGGTCGCTCTATCACCACTTTCCGAATGGGAAATCCGACCTTGCAATGGCGGCGGCGACCTGGGCTTCGGATGAGATGCTGCGCTTGATCGCAGCGAGTTTTGACGGCTCTGAAACCTTCAATGACGGCGCGAAAACCCTGTGTTTCAAGCTCGCCAAGCTCTTTGACATCACGGGTTGGGACACGTGCCCAATCGCCGCGACCCTGTTCGAAGGCCCCGACAACGAAGATTTCAGAGACCATGCCAGTCACATTTACGAAGGGTGGATCAACGAGGTTCAGGATCACGCCGCCCGGCTGGGCCTGAGTGCGGAAGACGCGCAAGCCAAATCTGAGCACCTTTTCATGCTGATTCAGGGTGGCTGGGCATTAGCCCGCGCGCGGCGCAATTCCGACGTGATCCGGAAGATGACGGATCGCCTGTAGCGAGGTACGGCGCGACCAGCACTTCCCAAACACGCGAGACAAAGGGCAAGATGGCGGTTGCGCCCCTGACCTGACAGCAGTGGTGGACGCCGCCCGCCCTGCCCCGTAGTGTCCACGGGTCACTCCGAATCCGCGCGAAGGCCCATGTCAGAAGAGACCCAGAAATATCAGGTGCTGGCCCGCAAATACCGGCCCGAAACCTTTGCCGACCTTGTCGGTCAGGACGCCATGGTGCGCACGCTGAAAAACGCGTTCGAGGCGGACAGGATTGCGCAAGCCTTTGTCATGAC